>DASRBN010000038.1 GCA_035653615.1 Ktedonobacteraceae bacterium
CTGGTGGATAGACCGCGCGTGTGAGCCGGGCAACCGGCGCAGCGGAGCGGCCCTAATGATCGTACGGCTTGTTTCCCTCAAGTGTGGTGATCTGTGATATCAGCATCGGAGGGAACCGTACTAGAAAAAGTAGCTTTCACAGGGAGTATGAGTCAAAACTTCATGCTTCGCGAGCCTCTGCTCATCTCTTGCCTGGTCTCGGCAAAATTGAGGTAATTATTCTTCTGAAGGATTGTGAATGACAGGCGCAACTCGTTGAGTTGCGCTTTTTTTGTTCGAAATGTATCAGGCGAGATCGAACTCATCCAGCGCACACCGAATCTCAGCCCGAACCTCCACATTTTCTTCCGTCACAAGCGCCTTTTCTAGCGCATCCTTCGCGAGCGGACCACCGAGCCGGCCAAGCGCCCAGGCTGCATGACCGCGCACAAGTGGCTCAGAATCGTGCAGGGCGTTGATGAGCGCGGGAACTGCCCGTTGGTCGCCGCTGTTGCCGAGGGCGACGCACACATTGCGCAGCAGGCCACGACGTTTAGCGCGTTTGATGGGGCTATGGCGGAATCGCTCGCGGAACTCCTCTTCGGTCAGAGAGAGCAAGGGAATGAGTTCGGGGTTGCCGCCAATGCCGGGACGCGGCTGGAAAGCGGAACGGGGCTGGAAGTGGATGGGGCGCGAGTAGCGCGCGGATTGTATAGGGTTGGGAGATACGGCAGTCGAATCGCGCAGGCCAAGGCGCTTTTCCGCGATTTTGTTGACGGGGCATACCTGCTGGCAGATATCGCAGCCGAAGATCAGGTTGCCCATGAGCGGGCGCAGTTCGAGCGGAATGCTGCCGCGCAGTTCGATAGTGAGATAGGAGATGCAGCGCGTGTTGTCGAGGACGTAGGGAGCCGGTAGGGCGCCGGTGGGACAGGCATGCAGGCAAATCTCGCAGTTGCCGCAGTTCGCTTTCACCGGAGGGTCATAGTTCTGACCTTTGTCACCGCCAAGCGGAAGGTTGGTGACAATTTCGGCGAGGAAGATCCAGGAACCCCAGCCTTTGGTCAGGATGTTAGTATTCTTGCCATACCAGCCCAGGCCTGCTCGCTGAGCGACGGCACGGTCTACCATGCGACCGGTATCAACAAAAAGGCGGGTCTCTACATTGCCAATTTCGTCATGAGCGTATTCACGTAGCCAGGCGGCGAACTGTTGCAGTTTGGGCTTGATGATGTCGTGATAGTCGTCGCCCCAGGCATAGCGGGAGATGCGCCCGCGTGGAGTATCGCCTGGATCCTCGTCGGGTTGCTGGGTGAGATAGCACATGGCAAGGGCGATGATGGATTGGGCGCCCGGCAGAAGTGCATCAGGATGACAGGAAACATCGGCGCGTTCGGCAGTAAACCATGGAAGGCCATCCATAAGCCCCTGGGCAATGCGCTCTTTGATGACGCGCTCAGTTTCGGGAAATTCCTCTGCACCGGTAACGCGGACGATATCAAAACCGAGCGCATATGCATATTCTTTGATGGTAACAGTGTTTAACATGGACCTTGATGAGGGCGACCTCCAGGATCGCCCTTACTAGGGTGACGATCTCAATTCGTTATATCACGTTTTTGCTGGAGCCACAATGAGAGACCGATGAAGACGAGCAGGTAGGCCAGGAGTACGAGCGTGGCGCGCAGGTCGCTGATGGAACTGCTGGTGGCAAGTGAGGAGTTGCCAAAAAATTTCAGGTACTGGTCCTGATTTTGCTGAAGGGCACCCGTGTTGGCGCCGATTAAGTAATCGGGGACTGCACGCAGGAAGTCACCTGTAGCCCCTCCGATTGCTTCTCCAAGCAGTTCGAGAATAGTACGCAGGATGGTTTCTCCTAGCAACAGCCACGTAAGCGCCCCGGCGATACCGGCGGCGGTTGAACGTCCCAGCGTCGCGAGGAAGAGCGCGAGCATGGAGTAGACGAAGAGGCTGAAGATGGTGATGAGTACGTAGAGCAGAGCATGGCCGAACCAGGCGCCGGTGAAATAGTCGAAGTTATAGGGTAGGCCGGTGAAGAGATTGAAAAAAAGTCCGAGCAGAATGCCCAGAACGATCATGACAATGGTGCCGATGGCGCAGCAGGCAAGGGCAGCTCCTACTTTAGCAAGCAGGAATTGCGAGCGTGTCGGACCGCGTGTGAGCATGAGTCGTATGGTGCCGACGCCATATTCACCGCCAACCAGCGCACCAACCAGGATAACGATCAGCACCTGGCCGAGTATCAGAGTCGTCTGGGTGACGAGATAGAAAGCAAAAGGCGGAAGTAGTAGAGAAAAGTTAATAATCGCGCTTTTCTGAACGAGAAGCAGCGTGACGAACAGCACAACCAGGAATAGGAGAACGACCGCTACAATGCTGATGATGCCAAGCACCTTCGACATGGGGCGACGGCGAATTTTATAGAGTTCCATACCGATCAGGCGCAAGAGGGTGCTGAAGTAATCTCGCCGCCCGGTGATCACAGCGCGGTTTGTTTCGCCTGCATAGGCCGGATCGAATTCCGCTGCAAGTTGTGTTTGTGGCGTTGTGTTCATTGATTTCCTCGCGTTTGATTGTCGTTGGTTTGAGATGACGGGTTACCGGCAGGGGGCCAGGAAAGGTTGCTGGGAGTCACGGAGGCCGGTACACTGGCGGTGGGCGCGATCAATCGCCCCCCACGGGCTGCTGCGCCTATATCAGAGCCATTGCTGGGAGAGCCAGAGGTGAGCTCGAGATAGACTTCTTCGAGGCTGCCTTCGAATGGATGCAGTTCGGCGGCGTAGAGATTGTTACGCGCGAGCATGGCGTTGATTTCCGCTGAGCGTACTCTGGGGGCATGAATGCGCAACATTGGTTCACCGCGACGGTTGGTTTCGATACGCACCTCAGTTAGCCAGTCTGCTCCCTGTTCCCGGGCGGATTGCAGGACGTTGAATGCGGACTGCAGGTCTTCCCCGGTGTTCATACACACCATAATCTGTTCGGTACCGAGTAGCAAATCGCGGACGTTGCCCTGTTTGATGAGGTTGCCTTTTTGCAGGATTGCGACGCGGTTGCAGACCTGCTGCACTTCGTTGAGCAGGTGGCTCGATAGGAAGATGGTTTTACCGAGGCCTGAGAGGCGATGGATCAACTGGCGAATCTCGAACATTCCGGCAGGGTCGAGTCCGTTGGTGGGTTCATCGAGCAGGACGAGCTGCGGGTCGGTGAGCAGGGCCGCGGCGATGCCAAGGCGCTGCTTCATACCGAGCGAGTATTTGCGATAAGCCATTTTTGCCGCGCTACGCAGTTCGACGAGGTCAAGCACTTCGTCGATACGCCTGTGATTCACTGGATGCGAGACCATACCGGACGCGGTAGCGATGACGCGCAGGTTATCGAGTCCTGACAGATAGGGATAGAAGACGGGGGTTTCGACGATGGCTCCAATATGCGGCAGAATAGAGGACATATGCGTGCTGGTATCCATGCCGAAGATGACTGCGCGCCCGGCTGTGGGCTGGATGAGGCCGAGCAGCATGCGAATAGTGGTGGTTTTGCCGGAGCCGTTGGGTCCAAGGAAACCGAACACGTCGCCGCGCACTACCTCTAAATGCAGGTCATTGACGGCGACAAGCTTGCCATAGACTTTAGTCAATCTGTTAGTGGTAATAACTATATTGGAGTCGCGATCAGCGATACTCGAAAGGTCCGAGACGGCTGCTCCTGGGTTTTCTTCCATCAATAGCTGCCTTTCATAATTGATTGCTACAGAGCGTTCACAAGATGAAGATCAGTATTTAAAACGTTTGTGTTTCCAGGATTGTAATGCCAACCAATTATGACATGGTTTGCTAGCGATGGCAAGTTTAGATTACTTCATTTCACACTCGACAGTACATGAGATGTATGCTAGAATGCAGCATGGCTTACTGGCAATGTCATTATTTCATCTTTGTCGTTGGAGGAACGGAACTTAGGAGGAGTCTATCATGGAAGCTGTACTGAATGGTCCTTCGGGGCGAATCAATCTGGGGCCTGGCGAGATTACGGTTGGCCGCCTGGCAGATAATAAACTGGTGGTGAATGATCCAAAGGCTTCATCACATCATGCTATTATTCGCCCGGCCGGTCAAGGCTATAGTATCACCGATCTGGGAAGCACGAATGGCACGTTCGTGAATGAACGCAAGCTCTCACCCAATTCCCCGACGACCTTGAATCCAGGGGATAAAATCCGCATCGGCGATACGACCTACTCCTATGAAGTGGTTGGAGCCGCTCCCATCGCTCCGACCGTCTATGGAGGACCCGGAGGCCTGGGATACGACCCAACAGTTGCTGCTCCTTCCCCTTACGCAAATAACCCATCCTACCTGCCCACTGAGGCAGCGGCCTCCCCATACAGTCAGTACGAAGCAAGCCCACCGCCTGCCTACCAGCCGCCGCTGGATTACCAGGCGCCACCGGTACAGCAACCCTACGCGGCACCACCGCCTCCCGCTTATTCTCCATATGGAGCACCAGCCGCGCAACCTGCCTATGGCGCAGCCGTTGGAGCAGTTCCTGGCGCCGGCGCACCTCCCGCACGGCAGAGCCGGCGCACACTCTGGATCGTGCTGGGCGTGGTGGGTGTTGTAATAGTACTCGCAATCCTTTTGTTCGCGGTTGTGGCAGCAAATGCATCCACTCCCACGAAGACGCTGGATACATTCTGCAACGCCATTAAAAATCGGGATTATCAAACTGCCTACAACCAGCTATCCAGTTTCCGCCAGACCCAGATCTCTGAGGCTGACTTTGCCAATTTCTTCTCTTCAGCCACTTCATGCTCCTACAGTACCCCTGCTGTGAATGGTAGTAGCGCAACAACGACCCTGACGTTTTTCACCAATTCAGGGTCAGTTAACGGGGCAACCAATATGGTACAGGAGAATGGTACCTGGAAGATCGATGCCATTAATTTTCCAACGCAATAGAGGGAGCTAGAGTATGCAAGCAGCACTCAACGGCCCTATGGGAAGAACAGTCCTGGAACCGGCGGTTCTCACTATCGGAAGTAGTCCCGATAACCAGCTGGTACTGCATGATGCCAATGTAGCAGAATACCAGGCGGAGATTCGCCCGGATGGTCAGGGCTATAGCATCACTGACCTGGGAAGCGGCAGCGGTACGTTTGTAAATGGGCAGCGCCTGGCATGGGATATGCCCCGCAAACTGAATCCCGGCGATACGATTACCATCGGCGACACGACATTCACTTACGAGGCGGATAGTATACCCCCATGGCAAAGCAGTTCGGAGCAAATGCAAGAGGTTCCGCCAGCCGGAACTGCGCAACCAGAGGCCGAGGCGAATCAGCAACAAGAGATGCCCCAGCAGGATCACAGCATCTCTTCAGGTTTCTCTCCCGCCGTGCCTGCTGCTACAGAAAATACAGCGTATGGCGTAGCAATCCCAGAAGGAACGCCGCCGCCAGCTGGTGGACCGAGCTACTGGCCACCATTCCCGCAGCAAGGATATCCAGGCAGCAGCCCAGGTTATCCCTGGGCTATGCCAGCTCCCACTGTGGTGCCCGCGGCCCCGCCTGCACGTCGTCGCAGAACATGGCTATGGATTTCGCTCATCGTGCTTGTGCTGTTGATAGCAGGGGGAGCCGCACTTTTCTATTTCGCTCGCCCTACGCCTGAGAAGACGTTGGATGCATATTGCCAGGCCCTGCAAGCGCAAAATTATGCCGCGGCTTATAACCAGCTTGCGACTTCCTTACAAAATATGGAAACCGAGCCTCAGTACGCCGCCACCGCACAGGCCCTGGGCAAGACCACTTCCTGCATGCATAGTTCCGCCAATATCATTGCCAATACTGCAACCGCGACCTTGACGCTCGTTACATCGGGACATACCTATCATGGAACGGTCACGCTCTTACAGGACAGCAGCAACAATTGGAAGATCAGTATACTGCTTTCCTCACCTGAGATGACGATGACCACTTTTTGCAATGCCCTGGCAAGCGGTGATTACCAGACCGCCTATAGCACGCTCTCCAGCGATTTGAAAAGCCGAAACACGGAAGCGCAGTTTGAGACGGATTTCGCGGGTCTCACGTGTTCTTATAGTAAGATCATTGTCTCTGGAATCAACGCGGCAGCCGATACAACCTTTAAAAACGCGAGCGGGTCACCAGCCTCCGCGATCATCTTGCTCGTCGAGGATCATAATAGCAACAATGATTGGAAAATCAATGGCATACAATAATAAATAAAAGGAGCCGAACGTGAGAGCTGCTCTTAACAGCCCATCAGGTCAATTTATGCTGGGGCAGGATAGTGTAACAATTGGTCGAGGCAGGGATAATTCGATTGCTTTAAATGATGCCCAGGCATCATCACGGCACGCCGAGATTCACCCGCAGGGTGAGGGCTACGTGATCACCGATCTCGGCAGCACCAATGGAACGTTCATCAATTCGCAGCGCCTGGCGCCGAATGTGCCTCATGAACTGAAGCCGAACGATTTTATTCGCATCGGCAGCACAGAATTCTCTTACCAGACGTATGGGGCAGACGGTAATCAGGAGTCTGAAGCAACGATTGCCAACCCGAATGCATGGAGCAATCCGAGTTACGCACCCACGGCAGGGATACCGCCCGCTGCCCCAGCGCCGAATTATAATCCAAATGCCGGAGCATATCCACCGCCTGCAAACTATCCACCGCCCACTCCGGATTACCCGAACTACGGCACGCCACCGCAGCAGCCATATGCGCCACCGGTTCAACCCGGTCAATATAATGCCTATGGTCAATCCGGCACAACCTCACCTGGACTGCCGGTACAGCCTGCCGCGCCTGCAAGAAAGAGCCGGTTGGGATTATGGATCGGGCTGATTGTTCTTCTGCTAATCATCATTGGCGCGGCGGCAGCAGCTTTCTGGTATGTGAATCGCTCCACGCCGACCAAAACATTACAGGCTTACTGCAATGCGCTTCAGACCAATGACGCGCAGGAAGCCTATAACCAGCTCTCCTCTCAGTTTCAGGCGCGAGTAAGCTTACAGCAGTATAAGAACTCTTTTAACACCGGAGAGCAATTGCTGAATTCGCCAGTTCTGGGGGGAATCAAGAGCTGTACAGTGAGCAATGTGCAAGAAAATGGCTCCTCGGCGACCGGTACAATCGTGATTGCCGTCAATAACAGCAACAGGACATTTTCTTTCCCCACAAACCTTACCGATGAAAACGGGACCTGGAAGATCAACAACACGACGAGAACACCGACAACCTAGTTTCGCCAGGCGTTGAAACTATGCCGGTGTTCCAATTTAAAATAGCCAGTGCATAAGCACAGCCATGAGGCATCCCGAATTTCCCGGACGCATAACACGAACACGCAGCACACTTTGGCAGTGCTGCGTGTTCTTTCTGATATCTGATAGAGGTGCGACAGATACAGCTAGAAAATCATCGGCAAATTAAGCCCGTTTTCCTTCGCACACTCTATGGCTTCTTCGTATCCGGCGTCAGCATGTCGCATAACGCCGGATGCGGGGTCGTTGGTCAGCACCCGCTCCAGGCGTTTTGCAGCTGCTGGTGTGCCGTCGGCCACTATTACCTGCCCGGCGTGCTGTGAGAAGCCCATGCCGACTCCGCCACCGTGATGGAAACTGACCCAGGTCGCACCACTCGCGCAGTTGAGCAGAGCATTGAGTACCGGCCAATCGGAAACTGCATCGGAGCCGTCTTTCATCCCTTCGGTTTCACGGTTAGGGCTGGCGACCGAGCCGGAATCAAGATGGTCGCGGCCAATGACTATTGGTGCGCGGAGTTCGCCTCTGGCGACCATTTCATTGAACGCCAGCCCAAGCCTTGCGCGCTCGCCTAACCCCACCCAGCAGATGCGTGCAGGCAAGCCCTGGAAATGGATTTTCTGGCGTGCCATATCCAGCCAGCGGTGCAGATGCGGGTTATCCGGGATCAGTTCCTTTACTTTGGCATCAGTTTTGTAAATATCTTCCGGGTCACCGGAGAGGGCCACCCAACGGAACGGGCCGATGCCACGGCAGAATAACGGGCGGATATAAGCTGGTACAAAGCCGGGATAATCAAACGCATTTGTCACACCCGCCTCATACGCCACCTGACGGAGGTTGTTGCCGTAATCGACGACCGGAATTCCCTGATGGTAGAACTCCAGCATCGCGCGCACCTGCTTCGCAATCGATTCCTTCGCCCGCTTGACATAGCCTTCAGGGTCACGCTGGCGAAGTTCCGCCGCTTCCGCAAGGCTCAAACCGGCAGGAATATATCCGTTCAGAACATCATGCGCAGATGTTTGATCGGTGACCATATCCGGCTTAATTCCGCGGCGCACCAGTTCAGGATAGATGTCAGCCGCGTTGCCAAGCAGTCCGATAGAGAGCGGTTGTTTGAGATTGGTTGCTTCGCGAATCTGATCGAGCGCCTCGTCCAGCGTACTGGCGATTGTATCGCAGTAGCCAGTATGCAGACGGCGCTGGATGTGTTGTTGGTCTACCTCAACGGCAAGCACGGAGGCGCCTGCCATGGTGGCAGCCAATGGCTGAGCGCCACCCATCCCTCCCAAACCCGCGGTCAGTATCCATTTACCGGATAAGTCACCGCCGAAGTGCTGGCGGCCCATTTCCACGAAGGTTTCATACGTCCCCTGTATGATACCCTGGCTGCCGATGTAAATCCACGAACCGGCAGTCATCTGGCCGTACATCATCAGGCCCTTGCGGTCGAGTTCGCGGAAAACCTCCCAGGTTGCCCAATGCGGCACCAGGTTGGAGTTGGCGATGAGTACGCGCGGCGCGTCAGGATGGGTTTTGAACACGCCGACCGGCTTGCCCGATTGCACGAGCAGAGTTTCGTCTTCGTCCAGATTTTTGAGCGTCTCGACTATGCGGTCGAAACATTCCCAGTTGCGCGCTGCCTTGCCGATGCCGCCGTAAACAATAAGCTCGTCCGGTTTCTCGGCCACGTCGGGGTCGAGGTTGTTCATAATCATGCGTATCGGCGCTTCTGTGAGCCAGCTTTTGGCGGTGAGCGCCGTGCCACGTGGCGCACGCACAGTGCGCGGCCCACTTCCTGCCTGCGAATTGATGGTAGAAGAGGTATCACCGGTGTTGGGCATGGTTGATTAGCTCCTTTGCTATGCAAAACATAAAATAGTTCTTTTGCCTTGAGTATATCTTACGGGAATGGGAGATGAGAAATGCAGCGACTAACCAAACTATTCGCAATTCACTAAACACATCCAGGGCGTGATACTATATAATATCCCTACATTGATTTTCCGTTTTGATTCCTGTATCTCATTAACAACAAGATAGAAATCAAAGCGATAGCTAGATTTTTTAAAGCACTATTTTATGGACTTACACTCCCTTGTATCAGGTGTGCGTGACTACACACAGAAACACCTGCCACAGTATATTGAAGAGTTGCGCGAACTCTGCGCTATCGACTCGGATAGTCACTATAAACCCGGCCTCGATCTTATGGCTGTCAAATTGGGGGCACGCATGCGGAAACTCGGCATGCAGGTCAACATTGTCGAACGTGAAGCCTGCGGCAACGATTTGACCGGCAGTATGCACGGCGAGGGGAGCGGCAATGTGCTACTGCTCGGCCATATCGATACGGTCTACCCCGTTGGAACAGCTGGCGAACGCCCGCTGCGCATCGAGGGCGATATCGCCCTTGGTCCCGGCGTCTGCGATATGAAAGGCTGCATCCTGGCGGCCATCTACGCAATCGAGGCACTGCTGGCGATGGGGACACGTCCTTTCGCCGAGTTGCGGTTTCTCTGCGTCTCCGATGAAGAAATCCTGTACCGGCATAGCATCGATTTGATTGAGGCAATGTGCCGCAACTGCCAGGGAGCGCTGGTATTGGAGGCGGCGCGCGCAAATGGGGATATCGTCAGTTCCCGCAAAGGCAACTCCGGCTATACGCTGGTCGCGCGCGGTCGATCCGCACACGCGGGCGTTGAACCGGAGAAGGGATTGAACGCGATCACCGAAATCGCGCACCAGGTACTCCAATTTCAAAGCCTGAATGGTTGGCGCGAGGGCATCACTATCAACCCGGGTCTGATTTCGGGAGGAACAGCGCTCAATGTCGTCCCGGAACACGCGCAGGCACGCTTCGATCTGCGCTATTTACACAGCAATGATAGAAACGAAACCGAGCAGCGCTGGCAAGAAATGATGAAACAGAAACTCGTACCCGGTGTAGATTTGACATTGGAGGTTTCACCAGATGCTAAAGAACCGATGGTATCCACACCTGTGAGCTTGAAACTGGCAGGGGCCGCACAAGAGATCGCCGGCTTTCTCGGGTTTCCCCTGAATCATGTCAGTACAGGTGGTTCGTCAGATGGAAGCTATGTCTCACATTTCGGCGTGCCCGTTCTGGATGGCCTGGGGCCAATAGGTGGGCTTGATCATAGCCCCGGCGAATACCTTCTTTTAAGCAGCGTTGCGTCCCGTTCGGCTTTGTTAGGCGGCTTGCTTGCGATTATTGGTTCTCAGAATATGCATGAATAAATTCTACGGACTTTGTAATGGTGCGATATGCGAAAATAGAGCAAATTGCAACTACAGAGTTTGCAAAGCAGAAAAAAATATGTTATATACTAGATACTGAGTAGTGATCGCCGGCTGGGGGCTGGTACGATCTCCTGAGGCCTGCTCATCGAAATGTCGTCGTCAAGTGGATGTAGATCAATCACGTCGTCGGCACTTATTCATCTCGCTCACGCAGGCGACTTGGGAGTCGTGTGTAGCATTTCGCGTTGGGCAAGATGGTAAGAGAAAGAGGTGTCTTACTTGAAACGAAGAGCAAGCATTCTTCCTCTGATTCCTTTCCTCACTATTGTTCTTCTCGTAGTGGGGCTACTGCAACCTTTAAGCGCGAGCGCGGCGTCTATCAGCAGGACGCATTTATCAGCAACGCGTCTGGGAACGCACCAGAACGCTCATCCAAATGCAGGCTATGGCAACCTGCGCTACCACGGTGGCCCGGTAATGGCGGGTACTGCTTATGCATATACCATCTTCTGGGAGCCGACAGGCTCGTATGTCAGTCCCACGTATAACAGTCTCATTCTCAGATACTTCGGTGATGTAGGCGGTTCCGGGCTGTATCACAACAACACACAGTATACGCAAAGTGGCGGCGGTTATCCCAGCAATGCTGTTCTAGGCGGTTCCTGGGTGGATACAGCAGCTTATCCCAGCGGCACGCTTTCAGATGCGCAAATCCAGGGTGAAGTGACGCACGCGCAGAGCGTCAATCACTGGTCATCGAGCATCAATAACGTCTTCTTTGTCTTCACGGCCAGGGGAGAAAACATCTGTGATGGCAGTTCGTGCAGCTTCACAAGTTTCTGCGCCTATCATGGCTACTTCGGCAGCAACACGCTCTACGCCGCGATGCCCTATACGGGCACGAATCTTTCGGCTTGCGGCGTTTCCTACAGCCCCAATAATGATTTTGATGCCGATAGCACCATCAATGTCACCTCTCACGAGCAGATGGAGGCGGCGACCGACCCACTTCTGAACGCCTGGTACGACCTGGCCGGATATGAAATCGGCGACAAGTGCGCCTGGATTTTTGGTCCCGGCAACGGGGACGTCAACTGGAATGGCCATCCTTACGAGGTGCAGAAGGAATGGGACAACCACGTGCGCGGTTGCGTCCTGTCTGGGCCATAATCTTATCTTGAAAGTCTACATGGGCGTATGAAATTGCGCCCAGAGACTCAATGATATGGAGAACACCGGATAGTATGCAGAAGGGTAGGAGGAGCCTCAAGTCTGCCCTGAGACAACTATCCGGTGTTCTTAATGCCCTTTTATCGAATATAATGGAAAGGATCAGTTTTCAAAAGGCAGAATGGGGAATCAATCTGCCTTGTCCCTCATTCCCGCCTGTGCTATAATCTGATAAGAAACCACATATGCGTGGTATGTTTATCTTGCGCAACAAAAGAAATCATATACAGAACAAATTCCCGCCCTTCATCATCTTGCCTGAAAGCGAGACGCCGGTTGCGCTAGAGCGCGGACTCATCGAGCATGACGAAATGACCAGGCGGTAAGAAACCAGGCAACATGAGCAAGTGCCGAGATCCACAGTCAGAAATACAGGTCTATGCATTTGACGAGCTGGATACTCAGGAAAGGATTTTTCGATGATTGATCCCGATAGTGAGTTGGAAGCACGATACCAGTCGATAGTGGCGACGCCCGATTGGTATCAGACGAATATTCCATGCCAGGTAGGCTGCCCGGCACACACAGATGTATCTACCTATATCGGCCTGATCTCGCAGGCACGCTTCGATGAGGCGTACCTGCTGAACCGAAAGTGCAATGTCGTGCCCGGCGTGCTTGGTCGCACGTGCGCGCGTCCCTGTGAGCCTGTGTGTCGTCGCAACAAGATCGACGGCAAGCCGATAGCCATTTGCTGGTTGAAGCGCGCCGCCGCCGATCACCGCGAATACCGGCATCATGCCGAGCGGCCGCCGATTACTAAAGAGAAGAAGGTGGCGATTGTCGGCGCGGGTTCAGCGGGATTGGCCTGCGCGCGCGACCTGCGGGAAATGGGCTACCCTGTCACGGTCTACGAGGCCGACCCCGTTGCAGGCGGCGTGATGGTGAACGGTATTCCGGTATGGCGTTTGCCGCGCTCGGTTACATATGAAGAGTGCAACGAATACATGGACGACCTGGGCGTAGAGATGCACTATAATACGCGTGTTGGGCGCGATGTCATGCTTACCGACCTGCTGAAACAGTATGACGCGGTCTATCTGGCGGCGGGCTGCTACATTTCTAATCCTCTGACCGGCCCGGATAACAAGGTCATTCCAGGAGCGGACCTGAAAGGCGTGGAGGATGGCATCAAGTTGCTGGCCAAGACCAATTTCGGTGAGCCTGCCTTCATCGGCAAAAAGGTTATCGTGCTGGGCGGCGGCTTCACGGCTATGGACTGCTGCCGGACCTCGGTGCGCTTTGGCGCCGAAAAGGTCTACGTGTTGTATCGCCGTTCAAAAGAGGAAATGGGTTCCGACGAGTACGAGGTCGATGAGGCAGAGTTCGAGCATGTCGAGTTCCAATACCTCGTCACGCAGCTCGAAGTATTGAGCAACGATGGCATCCACGCCAGCGGCCTCAAATTGATTCGCAACAAGCTGGGCGATCCCGACGCCAGCGGGCGTCGCCGTCCGATACCCATTCCCGGCACCGAATTTGTGATCGAGGCCGATACGATTATCGCGGCATTTGGCCAGTATAGCGATGCATCATGGATACAGGCCGATGAATTGAAGCTGGAGGTCAACAAACGCTCAGGCGTACCGCTGGTGGATCGGGAAACCTGGATGACCAGTTACCCCGGCCTCTTCGCAGGTGGCGACTATACCGAAGGCTCGCGCAATCTGATCTCTGCCATCGGTGATGGGCGCGACGCGGCGATTGCCATCAATCGCTATCTCGGCGGCGAAGATAAGCCCGCTGAACCAGCTGAAGAGGTCGAACTGCCTGATTACCGGCGCGGCATGGTTGATGACTACGAGTCTATCCCGTTCCAGATGATGCCCTCTCTACCACTGAAGGAGCGCTACAGCAACACACGCGAGACTGAGACAGGCTACACGCCCGCGCAGGCGGTAGAGCAGGCCCGGCGCTGCTTGCAATGCCAGTTGAATATCATGATTGATCCATCAATCTGTATTCTCTGTTCTGGCTGCGTCGACATCTGCCCCTACGACTGCATCAGTATGGAGGGACTTTCGCGTGTGGTCAAAGGCGACCCGCTGCACCTGGGAACGGAAACCTGGCAAGGCGGCGCCGATATGATCATCGACGAGGAGAAGTGCATCCGCTGCGGGCTGTGTATCGTGCGCTGTCCGACCGATGCCATCTCTATGGTGCAATTCGAGGTGGCCAGCCCTAATGACCGCTGGACCGTTTCGAAGATACCGGTGCTGAATATCAAGTAATAGACTAGCAGGCTAGCAGAAAAAGTGCGCTCAATCTGGATTACGGTCCAGAGGGCGCGCTTTTTTGCAATATTCCACTCCTACTAACGCTTCTCCTTCTTTTCCTTCTTTTACACAGGAAAATCACAATCAGTAGAATAAAGGGTTGACTTTTATCAATATGTTCAGTTAAACTTGCCTGTGGGGGACAAGAAACGCTTGCATCTCCTGTTGTCAACACGAAGAAAAGGAGCATAGCCAACACATGCGAAAAATTACCTGGTCAGTACTCGTCCTGGCCACCCTGCTGAGCATCTTTGGTTCAGCGGCAATCGCTTTCGCGCAAAGCCCTTCGGGGTCGGATCCTCTCGCGCATCTTTTCGCGCATCCTGATTTTATTTTGAAAACCACGCATGGTACGCAGGCACCAAACATCTCAGGTTTTTCACCGCAGCAGCTGAGTAAAGCCTATGCTATCAGCCAGATCAGCAAGAAAGATAGCGGTAAGGGCGTTACCGTAGCCATCGATGACGCCTGTGGCAATCCTCACGCGCAGGCTGACCTCAATGCCTACGACAAGGCTTTTGGTTTGAAGAGTACCACGATTAAAGTTGTCCAGCCCGAGGGAACGCCCTGTTCAGACCCAGGCGGCTGGGGCGTCGAGACGGACCTGGATATCCAGATGGTGCATGATTTCGCGCCGAAGGCCAAGATCGTACTAGAAGAGGCGCGCAGCGCTTCCTTCAGCGACCTGCTTAACGCGGCCAAAGACGCTTACACAAAACAAGGTGCGACCATCGTTTCCATGAGCTTTGGTGGTAACGAGTTTTCCGGCGAGACCGGGTCAAGCGCTGATGGCATCTTCTCGACCGGCAATTCAATGGGTGTAAGCTTCACCGCCTCTTCTGGCGACAGCGGGTGCGGCGCCCAGTATCCTGCCGCTTCGCCATTCGTCACCTCTGTTGGCGGCACCAGCCTGTTTATCAATCAGGATGGCAGCTACAAGAGCGAGTCTGCATGGAATGGCAGCGGTGGTGGCACCAGTGCATTCGAAAGCCGCCCGTCCTACCAGAACGGTTTCAATAACAATTCGAAGCGTGGCATTCCTGATGTCGCTATGGTTGCCGATCCGAATACCGGCGTTGCCATGTATGACAGCGATATCGGCGGATTCATTGTCGTCGGTGGCACCAGCGTTGCTGCTCCTTTGTGGGCCGGTGTGCTGGCAAGAGTCAACCAGAAGCGCGCGCATAGCATGCAGAATGCCGACAACGAACTGTACAATGTGGCCAGCAATTCTAGCAAGTACGCAACCGACTACCATGACATTACGACTGGTAGCTCCGGTGGCATTTGCAGCGCCAAGACCGGCTATGACTTTGTAACCGGATTAGGTACCGAAGTTGGGAACGCGCTCGTTCCTGATTTGATCGCGGCTCCGTAATCCCGCAGCACCAGCAAGTGATGCCATTGCTGAGGCAATGAACGTATACAAAGATGGCCTACTAAGTGTTTTCAGAAACCGGGTGGGCCATCTTTCCCATTGCATTTCACTACAAAGGAGTAGCAAGCATGATACGCAAGATCAGCGCGTTAGCTTTCATTTTGACCTTCCTGCTGGGCATCGTTGGTTCGGGGGCGACCGCTTTCGCACAAAGCACGTCAGAGGCGGATCAATTCGATAACGCTATCGCCTACCCAACGATTATCCTGCAAAATGCTCACGGCACTCGAGCGCCCAATGTCAACGGTTTTACTCCGCAGCAGTTTCGCAAGGCTTATGGAATCGACCAGTTAAGCCAGCAGGGCGCGGGCATCACCATTGCCATTGTCGATGCCTGTGGCAATCCGCATGTCCAGTCCGACCTCGACCAGTATGATCAGGCATTCGGCCTGCCTTCTACGACCGTCAAAGTGGTCTACCCGCAAGGCAAAAAGGTTTGCTCAGCGCCATCAAGCTGGGGATTGGAGACGGACCTGGATGTCGAAATGGCACACGCGGTGGCCCCTCAGGCCACAATTGTGCTGGAAGTCGCCGTCAATCCAACGTTCAAGCGCCTTGACCAGGCGGCTGGCGATGCTTATGCCAACCAGGGCGCGGCCGATGTCTCGATGAGCTTCGGTGGCAAAGAGCGCCCCGGTGAAAAAGGAGCTCATGGCGATGCCATTTTCGCTGCCGGTAATGCTAAGGGAGTTACCTTCACCGCTTCGTCCGGCGACAGCGGTTGTGGAGTAAGTTACCCGGCCGCATCTCCTGATGTTGTAGCCGTGGGCGGCACCGTGCTCACGATTAAGCAGGATGGCACCTATGTTAGCGAGACAACATGGAGCGGCAGCGGCGGTGGCTTGAGCAAGTTCGAGCATGTTCCGTCCTACCAGAACGGCTTCAACAATAATTCCAAACGCGGCGTGCCGGACGTTGCCATGGTCGCTACCGGTATGGCCATGTACGATTCCGATTTCGGCGGCTTTGTAGAAGTTGCCGGTACCAGCATCGGAGCGCCTATCTGGTCTGGAGTACTGGCCGATGCCAATAGCGGGCGCCAGCACACATTCATGAACGCTGACATCGAGCTGTACAGCGTGGCCAGCAACCCGCAAAAATATGCTAAGGACTACCATGACATTACGACGGGTAGTTCGGGCGGCATTTGCAATGCAGGCCCCGGTTATGACTTCCCGACCGGGCTGGGGTCGCCTGTTTCTAACAATCTCGTCCCTGATTTGATCGCGGCTCCGTAGGTCAGGAACAAAATATTGAGTCGACGGAATTCCCGCGCAGGCCGATCAATCGGCGGTGGGCGCGATGAATCGGCCCCTACGGCAGAGCCGTGGGGCCGATTCGTTGGTATTCTTTACCGGGCAATTTGTCCAGGCCCATTTTTATGCCCGTAATTTTTCGCGCATGAACTCCAGCACCACACGGTCAATACGCGCATCCTCGAACCAGCGTTCCTCGAGATTTTCGCGCCCTACAAATTGGCGAAATGCATCGCGCGTAGCAGTAGTATAGGAGCCGTTGACACTGTCTTTATAGTCGCCACTGGTGGTGAGCAGTTCCTGCAATTCGCGGGCCAATGCATCGTCTATGGGCAGGATATCCTGGGGTGCAGGGGGAAACAAATACAGTTTATGCAATTGCAGAATGCGCTGCAGTTCCTCAATTGGCCGGGGATGATCATCAACCCGCAGGTCGATGAAACGGTCATTGAAGCCACTATAGCCGCCTTTTTCACGCACGATCAGCAACGCTGCCGATTGCTGCCCCCGGCTATCGCCCCCGGCAGCCTGACCTGCCGCGAGCGCGGCCATCAAGCGATCACAGAGATGCCCGTCTGTTTGCTCAAATGTGCGAGCCATAGCCAATACCGTTTCTTCTCCTACGAGAATATTGCCCTGACAAGCATAATGCTCCCCGGTATGACCACCGGCCCACGGAAAACAATCGTCGCCGGTAAAGGTAGCGGGTTCGCCATGCACGGCAACGATGCCTACCTGGCGATTGGCCCGTCCATCATCAGCAGCTGTAAGACGCGCAATGGTCTCTTGAGCGGATAAACCACGCGCCAGCAGCTCCAGGCCCGATGGTCCGTAGGTCGTATTAGCCCAGGCCTGTGTAGCAATCGCGCCTACTCCCGCCCTGGCCCATGGCACAACCGCGCCAACAGCCAGAAATTTAGACTGAACGGCAATTCCTAGTTCACCCGCGTTGGGGTCCCGCGCAACGATGGAAAAAGTCATAGATAGATACCTCCAGATAGAATGCAGCGCATCCCAGCATTGCTCTTTGGAGTATTATAGCATGCGCACGCTATGAAGCTCACTATGGTGTTTGCTCCGGTTGACGCCTTTTCTCCTGCTTTGCTGCACCAAATTGGTGATTACCCAGAAGTCCGTCGGCTCAGCTGCATGGAGGGCGCCAGGGATTCTTCGTTGCACTCAGAATGACATGGTGGGGCATGTCATTCTGAGTGCAACGAAGAATCCCTGGCGCGCTTATAGGTAATCACCAGGCACCAAAAACTTGACATTTCAGAGGATTTGCAGCAAAATTGAAAGAAGTCTTTCCTATGAGCTTTGTCCTGCTGAACATCCCTCATGGCGCGACTCCTTGAGAGATTTTTGTTCTAACAGACGTATAACTATAGTGAAGGCGAGAGCACCACCGATCAGATATGCTGCTTTTATCGTCGTTTTGACCTGGTAGGGATGCTGCACATCGACATAAAGTCAGGCAGGCCACCAGGGAAAGAGGCGACACTGCTAAAGAGGTGGAAGCAGTGTTTTGTTCAATACGTAAGCTGCATACTCAGATCCTTTAAGGAGCAAGTATGGTGCGACCAAACTGGTCAGATGAAGAGTTGGCACGGTTGCTGCAAGAACGCAACACTGAAGCCCTTGAGACTCTCATTTCTCGTTACTCGCGCGAGGTGTTTTATTTTATTCGCCTGGTACTTGATGGTGTGGGCGTCACCCAGGATGCGGAAGAGTGCGTCAACGACCTCTTTGTTGCCGTCTGGCAAGAAATCGAAACCTTCGATTCTGAACGTGGTACGCTACGTACCTGGTTGACGATGCGCGCAAAATATATTGCCCTGGACCGGCGCCGTCAATTATGTCGCCGCCAGACCCACAATATGCAATCGGCGGACGAAAATCGTCAATGGGCATCATCGGATGGAGGCGGGCGCAAAGGATATGGGTGGGGAGGATACGACAACGATACCCGCGTGACGCTTCCACCACATCCAGAATTTAGTATGGAACACCTGCTGGAGCAGAGTGAAAGGCGCGAAGAACTGCGCCTGGCCTTGGCGACGTTGCCAGAGCTTGACCGCTATCTTATTATCCAACGCTATTTTAAATTTGCCAGTACCGAGGAACTGGCAGCGAAAACTGGCCTCACACGCCACGCTGTCGATACCCGGCTCTGGCGCGCGCGGAAAAGCTTACGCGAAACGCTCAAGGAGCACGCATATGAGTATGAGCGAATTTGACACACAAATGAATAGGGAAGATGATGATCCCATCTCTTGCTTACTGCGCAAGGAAGCGATTCCGCCTGACTTCAGCGAGGAAGACCTGGCCTTCGCGCAGGAACTGAATACGCTTTTTTCTGCTGAGCAAGAAGAGCTGCCTCCTCTTTTCGTACAAACATTACTGCAAGCCGAAGACCCACGTTTTCGCCCCGCTGAACATGGCTTTGAAAAGAAAACAAGCGCGCGTGTCTTTCGTCGCCTTCATTTGCGACGGCGTCTTTTCACTGCGCCGCGCTCCGCAAAGGAAGTCATTAGCAGCAGCATACATGGCATCGTCGTCAATCGTTCCTTACTGGCTTTTGCGTGCGTTCTGATGCTCGTGATGCTTTTCACGGTAGCGTTTACGGCGCCATCATTTACTTCGGGCATGGCCCTTTTACTGCAAGGATCACACAGCGGTGTCTACCAGGTAGAGCATTATCCGACCGGCGTACACAGGCATCATGGTACATATGATTTTGATGCGCGCGAGTGGCCCCAGCAAATATCGCTATCACAGGCGATACAACGATTAAGTTTCCCGATGTACTGGCCGCAAATGATTCCACGTGACTACTCCTTGACCGCCGTACTTCTGGAGGATACAGGGCAGCAATGGGCGAATGGTCCCATTTTGGATCTGGTTTATACGCTCAACGGCCAGAAACCGGATGCGAATAATCAGATTATCGTGCGCGAATTCCTGCCCAATGAGGATGTGCTCCAGCTGGTGCAGGAGGGTGCAGCTCACCCGGTAGAAATCGATCAATATGGCGAGGCGAAAGCAATTTATGTCGATGGGCAATGGGCATTACAAGATGGTCAATCGCTGCCTCAATGGGCCTATGGCGGGCGCAGCGAGCTGATTTACCAGCAGAATAACGTTGTCTTCTGGATCGTTGGCAACCAGCAAATGGGCGTGAATGAAAAGATGTTGCTGACGATTGCCCAGTCGTTACAGATTTTCCATATCGGCCACCAGATGCATATGCTAAGCGATTCACGAGATGCGGCAGGCGTGACGGTGATTGACTGGGCGCCTGATCAGTTTCTGACGGATGTTGTAGTGGTCTTCCAGGGTGAAAACGGGAATAGCCCCTCGTACATACCGGTTAGCTCGTATCAATTGGTAAAAACGGCGCAAAAAATTGTGGCTACCGGTCACTAATGGCGCGTACAGCAGTAGGGGCAGTGCTTGCCGCGCCCCCGGTGCGAATGCTGCCGGTGCGTCAAGTGTCATGGTGGGCGCGGCAAGCACTGCCCCTACTGCTGATATGGCTGGTTGTCGCGTGTAGCACAACTCCATCCATGCCTCCATCGCCTCCTCACGGCTCAACCAGTGGCACGATTATCTTCGCAGACAGAGGATTTCCTGATGCGGTTAACCCTTTGTTTTCGGCCTCCGCGGTCGATCTTGAGGTGAGCGCGGCGCTCTGGTCTGCGCCCGTCTATTATGACAACCGGTTTCACATCCAACCCGACCAGTTGACTGAAGTGCCCCTGCCCGCGAATGGTGGTGTGAAGGATGATGGCAAGACTATCATTATGCACCTGCGTCACGATCTGCGCTGGTCGGATGGCCAGCCGATCCTGGCAAGCGATTTTCAATACTGGTGGCATCTCGACCAGGACCCAAATACTGGAGCGATCACCATGAGCGGGTACGACCAGATAGCCAGCATCGATACGCCTGATAACTTCACCGTGATCCTGCATATGAAACACGCATACGGTCCCTACCTGTCGTATCTGCCATATGCCGCTCCCCAGCACGCCTGGGGCAAGCTAAAAGACATCGACCTGCAAAACATGACGAGCGTCTACCTGGCCCCCACTGTAACCGATGGCCCCTACATGCTTGCCCACTTCGAGAATGGAAAGAGCTATACGTTGAAACCAGACCCCTACTACACTTCGACGACATTCTCCGGCCCATTTGTTTCACAACTCATTTACCGCTCTTACAACGATCTTACCGCGCTCACCGGCGCAGTCAAGCAGCAGCAGGTTGACATCAGCGAGGGATATATGGAAGATGATCTCTCAAGCCTTGTCCACCTTCCGGCAGGCGTGCAACTACGCGAAACACCCGCTGCCTCCTATGAGCACCTTGACTTCAACCTGGCTCGTCCTATTTTTCAAGATGTGCGGGTACGGCGCGCAATTCAAATGGCAATCAACAGGTGCGCCATCATTGAACAGGCGCTGCACATGCCAGATTGTTCGCGCCTTGCAGACCAGGTCGAGCCTCCTCCCTCGCTCGTCTATGATTCCAGCATTGCTTCGGCCCCTTTTGACCCCCACATGGCAAGGCAGCTACTCGCGCAGGCCGGCTGGCTTTCCGGTCAACATGGTTTACTGTACCGCCATGGCCAGCCGTTTGCGCTCCGTCTTGTTACAACCGCTTCCAATCCTCTGCGCGCCGCTGCTGCCCGGCGAATCCAACAGGATTTATTGGCAGCCGGCATTTCCATCCAGATTCTGTATTATCCCCTGAACACCTTCTTTGGCCTCTATAATCAAGGTGGTATCCTGGCAACCGGTGCCTATGACCTGGCCATGTTCGGCTATCAAAATAGCCCGGAACCCGATGATGAATATGCCGTTTTCGACTCCTCGCAAATACCAACCGCGGATCAACCAGGTCTGGGCAACTACGGCCGCGTCAAGGATCCTATCATCGACCAGGCCCTACAACAGGGAAGAAATACAGTAGGCTTTGCCGGTCGCGTAAAGTTCTATCACCAATTCTTAGAGCGCCTTGCAGACCAGGTCTACATTATTCCTTTGTATACCGGCCTCAATATCATGACCATCAGCGCTACGGTGCGGAACGTCGTCCCCAATCCCAACGTCGTCGAGAACAACTGGAACATCAGTGAATGGAGAAAAGGATGATGGCAAACCTGGCCATATTTTCTGCTGCGCTGGACATCACTGTGAGAAACTGGTATCATAAACAATGACGAATGATCTTAAAGGAAATTAGCTCACGTTGCAGCTCGACTCTGTTCCAGCAACGAAGCTGAGACGGTCGTTGCAAACCTCAAAGGAGAGGTCATAATGAAGCATCATGTCTTGAAACCGGGTTCCACTAAGCCGCATGGCTTACCACATCTACGCACCCTTCGCCAGCGCAAAGGGTTGAGTTTAGGCCAGCTTTCTGATATGACCGGTATTCGCCGCGATACAATCGCGCACCTGGAGACCGGTCGCGAGGACCCACAACCATATCAATTACGGTTGCTGGCGCGCGTGCTAGATGTCCCGCAACTTGAACTGGTCTCATAATTGCTGCTACATAGGCAGGTTTTGCCTTTCCCAAAAATTTGAGAGCATTTTGCGTTCTATCCCTCTTGACATTCCCCCTTTTCCTGGCTATACTTTCATTAAAATTAATCGGTCGGTCAATTAATTATAGGGACTAGAAACGATATCACTATATGGCACGCACAACGAAAGTGGTGGAAGATCGCCGCGAACAAATCATCGATGCGGCTATGCATGTCTTTGCGGAAAAAGGCTTCGTCAGGGCTACAAACAAAGATATTGCGCGCGAGGCGGGGATTACCCCTGGCCTGATCTATCATTACTTTGAGAGCAAGGAAGCATTACTGCGGGCCATTATCGATGGGCGTTCGCCTTTGCGTATTATCAATGCTCTGCCCCCACAGGCGCTGGCTCTGCCGCCAGAAGTGTTCCTGCGTTTTATCGTGATGCAGGTGCTGGGCATTCTTGAAGACGAAAATTTCATTCAACTGATCCGGGTATTTCTCCCGGAAGTTGTGTATAACCCTGATACAGGATCGACGATAAACGAGGCGATACAACAGGCCCTGGGCTTTCTTGAAGGCTACTTTCGGAACAAAATAGAGGCAGGAGAACTGCGCCCGATGGACGCGGCGCTGCTACCACAGCTATTTATCGGTAGCGTGATGGCTTTCGTACTGCGACGCAATATTCTCCATGACCCGCAGGTCTTGCATTATACACACGAACAGATTGCTGATGCGATAGTTGAAACGATGCTCAAGGGCCTTTTACCAGGTCGATAGTCAGGAAATCTTTAGCAGCGTTGCCCTTCTGCGGAGCGATACTAAAAAATTTTTGATCTGTTATTAATTGGCCGGTCAGTTAATATCAAAAGGAGGAATCTCCATGGCAGAAGCTACTTCCGATATTCACGAGGGACAGCAACCGGATAAGGCTACCGGTTCTCTCGTCGTCGTTATCAGCGATCTTGTCAAGCAGTTTGGCAAACTGAGAGCTGTCGATAATCTCAGCATGACCATCAATACCGGCGAGACATTCGGATTGATCGGTCCCAATGGCTCAGGCAAGACGACGCTGATCCGCATGATGGTCGGTTTGATGCGCCCCACAAGTGGCACGATACGCATTCTGGGCGAACGGATGCCGAGCGCAATAATCGCACCTCACATTGGCTACATGACGCAGTTGAGCGCCCTCTATCTTGACCTCACAGCCCGGGAGAACATGCAGTTCTTCTGCAACATTTATGGTTTGCGTGGCAAGCAGCAGAAACAGCGCATCGACGAAATGCTGGAACGGGTTGACCTTGCCGACCGCGCCAATGATATCGTCGGCAACTTTAGTGGCGGTATGAAGCAGCGCCTCTCGCTTGCCACGGCGCTGGTGCATCATCCCAGCCTGGCCTTGCTCGACGAGCCAACCGTCGGAGTCGATCCTGAACTGCGGCGTTCTTTCTGGGAATATTTCGCGCAAATGAACTGCGAGGGCATTACCATCATCGTCTCCACGCACCATCTTGATGAAGCCGCACGCTGCACACGCCTGGGCCTGATGCGGGCGGGCATGTTGCTGGCACAGGACACGCCCCAGGAGCTACTACGCCAATCCGGCAAAGATAACATGGAAGATGCCTTCCTTTACTTCGCCACGCGACAGCAGGAAGGATGAAAGAGAATGAAACATGTGCAAGGGATGTCAACACATATCGTCATCTTGAATCAGCCGAACACCATACAAAACAAGCTCTTATGGCTATAGGAAACGGAGAAGTATTATGAGTCTCGAACGCACTCTAGCACTGGCCACGCGCATTATTCGCCAGATTCTGCGCGACAAACGCACGCTGGGGCTGATCTTCATCGTTCCTCTCTTGATCATGACGTTGCTCTACCTGGTACTCACAAATACGAGCAGCGTTCACACACTGGCGATTGTGCGCCCCACCGACCCGGGCAGCGATACCATCAACACGCTGATTACCGACCTGCTGCCCGGAAAGGATAAACTGAACACCATCTATATTCCTGCCAATCAGGTAACAACTACACTACAAAACGGGAATGCCGATGCCGCGATTCTATTTCCCCCGGATTTCGCGCGGCAGGTCCTGGCGGGCCAGAACCCGGTCGTGCAGATCGAACTCGAAGGCTCTGACCCGACCGTAGCAAGCGCCATGCGAGACCTCACCGAGTCATTTACGCACCAGCTTGGTCTCGCGCTCTCGAGCTTGAAGGCGCAGCAAAACCAGGGTGGGCAGGTACCGATTACCCCGGCAACGCTCGCGGGACCTATACCTTTCACCATCAGCGAGCCACACTACCTGCATGGAGGGCCGCAATATACGTTCAACGACTCCATCGCACCCGTCTTCATCGGCGTCTTCTCTTTTTTCTTCGTCTTCATCCTTACTTCGGTCGCTTTCCTGCGCGAACGCTCGCAGGGCACGATTGAACGAGTAATGGTCTCGCCGTTGACGCGCCCCGAACTGGTGCTGGGATACATCTGCGGCTTTACGCTTTTTGCGCTTGTGCAGTCGGTGCTGATCCTGATTTTCGTCGTCTTCGTGCTGCAGGTTCATTACAGCGGCAACCTCGCCTTAGTGTTCCTGGTCACGGCGTTGCTCACCATTGGCAGCGTCAATCTCGGCATCTTCCTCTCGACCTTTGCGCAGAACGAATTTCAGATTGTGCAGTTTATCCCGCTGGTTTTTGGCGTGCAGGTCTTCCTTTCCGGCATCTTCTGGCCCATCGCTCAATTGCCGGGCGTGTTACGTCCCATTTCCTACATCCTGCCCCTGACCTATGCCAATGATGCCTTACGCGGTGTCATGCTCAAGAGCGATGATATCGGGCAAATCGCGGGGCAACTGGCGGGCCTGTTGATATTCGCGCTGGTTATGGTTCTGTTAAGCTCGTTGACGATGCGCCGGCAGATCGCGTGACATAAGAACCGAGCCGGACGTGTCATTCTGAGCGCAGCGAAGAATCCGAAGCACGCACCTGATCAATTTAGCTCATGTGAGATTCTTCGCTGCGCTCAGAATGACATGCGAGCCATGGCATGACACCAGGTCGTTATTCAAGATTTAGGAGGTACTAAAAAATGCAGAACGAAGTCGTTGCGGAAACAACACAGGCCAAACAAGTTGAGCAAACAACCTGTTGTATCGTAGGTGGTGGCCCTGCCGGAGCGGTGCTGGCGCTCCTTCTCGCGCGTAAAGGCGTTCCCGTCGTGCTGCTGGAGGAGCATATGGATTTTGACCGGGACTTTCGTGGAGATACCATTCATCCATCGACTCTGCAAATATTGGATGAAATAGGTCTCGCGGATCGCTTACTCCAGCTGCGTCACACCAAAGCATCCAGTATACCCGTACAGACCGCTAAGGGGAACTTGACGCTTGCCGATTTCCATCGCCTGAAAACGCGATTTCCCTACATCGCATTGATTCCACAGGCAGACTTCCTCTCATTCATTACGAGCGAAGCCGGCCGCTACCCGAACTTCCGGCTGGTTATGGGGGCCAGAGCGGAGAAGCTGATAGAGGAGGATGGCTACATTCACGGTGTTCATTACCGCGGCAAGGATGGCTGGCACGAGCTGCGCGCGGTACTTACTGTCGGAGCAGATGGTCGTTTTTCTCGTGTGCGCCGCCTGGCAGGTTTTGAGCCGATCCAGACTTCAGCGCCGATGGATGTACTCTGGTTTCGTTTGCCACGCAAAGCAGGCGATCCAGAGAAATCTGGCGGACGGCTTAGTGGGGGTCATATCCTGATCATGCTTGACCGGAACGAATACTGGCAGATGGGCTATGTCATTCCCAAGGGTGGATACCAGGAAATCCGCGCCGCGGGCCTCGAGCATTTGCGCCAGGTGATAGGAGAGATGCTGCCGGAATTCGCCGGCCGCGTGGATACCATTCAGGAGTGGAAACAGGTATCCGTGCTCTCGGTGGAATCGAGTCGCCTGCGCAGATGGTATCGCCCGGGCCTGCTGCTCATCGGAGATGCCGCCCACGTGATGTCGCCGGTCGGTGGAGTGGGCATTAATTACGCCATTCAAGATGCCGTAGTCACGGCCAACATACTCGGCAATGACCTCTTGCAAGGCAAAGCGCCAACCGGCGACCTGGCACGCGTACAGCGGGAGCGCGAATTGCCAACACGCATTATCCAGGGCTTGCAAAACCTGATACAAAAGCAGGTGCTGACCAGGGTTCTGACGACGGATAAGCCGCCGGCGATATCACCATTCTTCTCGCTGCTGTTACGCGTGCCGCTTGTACGCGATTTACCGGCAAGATTTATCGCCTTTGGGCCGCGCAGCGTACATGTTCAGGAATAGGCAGCCGGGATATTTTTTTATCCAGCTTTTCGCAATGCGCGACTCTATGTTGCCAGCAATGCGAGGCAAAGCAGGCTGGCCAGAAAGACAAGGATGGTCGGACGCGCACCGGCAACTTGCAAAAGCAAACCGGCCAGAAAGTAGCCGAGAGGCGGCGTTGAGAGAGCAAGCAGGCGATACGCGCTATTGACGCGGCCCTGGAGTTCATCGGGAATGAGCGCCGCCCGGTAACTGAATGGTGGCGCCTGTTCTCTGCCGGGTAAGCGCTGCGCCAGGCTTACGCGACTAAGAATGGAGTATGCTGCTGCATAGACGCAATTTTACAAAAGTTTCTGGATGGGATCAAGAGGAGGCTCCTGGTGATTACCCATGAGTGCGGTGGCTCAACTGAACGAAAGGGAACCAGAGATGCTTCGCTGCGCGCAGCGAAGCATCTAACCATGCTGTCGCGCCCTGTTAAAGTCAACTAAGCGCGAACCGTGCTGACCTGCTTCTCAAAATTCTTGAAGAATTGGCCGAGCGCCATCTTCATTGCCCCGTTGATGACCATATCGGGGGTAGCGGCGATCTTTCCTTCCATATCCGCGTGCCCACTATAGTTGAGCAGCGTTCCCTCGGCATCATCCGTGAGATCAATGGCGCAGGTGGCGCGGATGGTGCCAACTGAGCTGCTGGGTTCCGCTATGAAGACGACGCGCGACGGCGCAATTACTTCCCCTGTCTGCAAGAAGATGTTATACGGCCCTTTCAAGCCAGGAATATTTGGCGATACGACCAGCTTTAACTGGCGGCCCGTTGGGAAATCTACAAACTCGGCACTTTCGCAACCAGGCACGCAATTTTTGAGAACTTCAGGATTCAATAGAGCTTGAAATACTTGTGGGCGAGGTGCTTTCACCTTCTGATTACCCGAAACATCCATATGAACGTTTACCCCTCTTTATACTTAGAATTTTTTCTCTCACGGCTTCCGGCAATGAGATACTTTTATGTATGCCAGAAAGCGATGCGAGAGAATACGCTTTACAAGGCAGTATTATAGCCTGATGCATTTGGATTGCTCAATAGAACGGGTCAGAAGTACTAGGATATATGAGGGGCGTACTTCAGGGCGCGATAATGCAGTTAAACAGAATAGTTCGGTAATGGACGGAGGGCCGATCAATCGGCCCCTACACGCCCAGGGAAACAAGGATAAAAGTCCAGAGAATCAAGGCTCCCACAGCTAAGGGGATGAGGAGCAGAGCGGTGATGACCGCGGCTGCTGTGGCTTTTCCACCCGTCAGGCGATGGACGGCAACGTTCGCAAAGCTTTGTAGCACGATGCTGTAGACGAAGCATACGATAGCCAGGAAAGCCGACAGGAAGTTGCCAAAAATAGGCAGAATCCCAACGACACTGACGGCGAGGCCAAACGGCACAAGAAAAAGCAGGGTGGTATAACACTGTTGCAAGAACGTTCCGCGCCCACCATAGGCCCTGGCGAGCAGGTAGAGGATAGCCATCAGTAAGAAAAACAGAACGGGTATCAGGATAAAAAGCCCCAGCGTCGAGCCAAGCGTAAGCGCCCGGATTACGGATGGACTGCTCAGGCCTGTGGGGCTTGCCGGGTTGGGAGTAGCAGGCAGTGAAAAGAGCGAGACAAGGAAGGCAAGCACTGCGGCAATGATCGCATAGCCGAGCAATTGAATCCAGACCATGCTCCAACTGGCCTGCGCCATCTCTACCAGAAATGTTTCCGCGTATGGTTTAGTCACTACACGCTTATATTGTTCCGGCAACTGGCGAATTGCTTCGGCGAGAGGGAGAGGCGCGGCAGCCGGTGGAATAAAGCCGAAGTCTGGCCAATATGTCGGGTCGGCATCGCGTGTATCATGCTTTTTCGCCCCATTGGAAGCAGCCCCGGGGCCTCGCCCATTATTGTTCGATTTGCGACCAGGTATCCATGCCATAGGTATCACCTATCCCACAGTGGACATCATCAATACATTCTGGTTGGTTTGCGACGCCGCTCGTTGGGTAGCAGCACATCCAGCGCGTCATCGACGGTGACAACGCCTTCGAGAATGCCCTCGTCGCTCACGACAGGAACGGCCAGCAGGTTATATTTCGCCATGATCTCGGCGACGGTTCGCGGATCGGTATCCGGGCGGACGGTAATCGTATCCGTCTCCATCACTTCCTTTAGAGATAGCGTGGGATCGGAGATCAGCAGATCCCAGAGAGAAACGACGCCCAGTAAAGAACTTTCATCCGATGTCTCATCGGCAACACAATACACATAAGCGGCCCGTACATCCTGCTCGCTCATATAAGCGCGGACGGTATCGATTGCCTCGGCGACGGTCTTACCGGTATTGAGGGCAATAAAATTAGTGGTCATGAGACCGCCCGCCGAATCTTCTTCATATTCCAATAATTCCTGGACATCCTCGGATTCCTCGGGAGTCATCAGACGTAAGAGTTCCTGGGCGCGTTCTTCGGGAAGGGTCGCCAGCAAATCGGCGGCCTCGTCCGGCTCCATGGCTTGCAGGATATCAGCGGCCCGCTCCGGGCGAATGTTCTCCAGAATATGACTTTGCCGTTCGGTATCGATCTCTTCGAGCGCATCGGCGGCCGTCTCGTCGTCCAGACCTTCAATCAAACGCGCGCCCTGACCGGGAGTCAGTTGATGGACGATATCGGCGATATCGGCAGGGTGCAATTCCGCAAGCTGCCCGCTCACGGGGCGCAACGGCCCGGTTAAGCCTTCAGGCGTAGTACCTGCCGGAGGTTCCCCTTTGTCCTGCTCTTCATTCATATCCTCTTCAGGAGGGGGCGTACCAATGAGTTCGATACGATTCCACGGAATCAATTTGGCGGGGGAACGCCTGCTATTGGCGCCGAGCAGCCAGGAGGGCGCGAGCCTGCGCACCAACCCGAGGGAGCTATTATCGATGCCGAGAATGTGCCAGTTATCGTCGAAGCAGATATCGTTTACGCGCACGGCCTTCTTGCGCGCAAGATCGATGACCTGCTTATCAAGCACATCCTGTGCCAGGCTGATCAGCGGCGAAAATGTAGCAATGGACTGAGCAGAAAGCTGTTCTAGAGGGACACGCAGGCGCAGAACGTTGCCCTGCCATGCGACGGATTCAGCAGGCACGTACCAGCGCTGATCCTCCTGCCCCTCGACCAGCAAGATTGTGCGGGGCGCAGGCTCTTCCTGCGCTATGAATATATCAGCGATTTTCCCTACTCGCGCACCCTCCGAATCCTCGATGGGCGCGCCGAGCAGTTGACTAAGGTACTGCATAGTTTCTATTATATACTATATTTCGACGCGGGAGTCTGGTTGGTGAGGAGCTTGAAACGTGTTGCGCGCACCCCGCTCCGTATAGGGCACTCCGACCGTTTCCCGCTCGAATGCCTGATCAGAGAGATTCTTCGCTTCGCTCAGAATGGCATGCTCCTCTTGTTTTTCGTTCTCCAGGCGCACACAGGCGCCGATGAAATCGCGGAAGAGCGGGTGCGGGCGCGTGGGACGACTCTTAAATTCAGGGTGGAACTGCGACGCGACAAACCAGGGATGATCCGCCAGTTCAACGACCTCAACCAGGCTATTATCGGCAGAACGACCGCTCACTATAACGCCATTGGATTCCATACGCTTGCGGAATTCATTATTAAATTCATAACGATGGCGATGGCGTTCAAACACGATAGGCTCACCATAAGCGGCATAGGCTCTGGTGCCGGGAGTCAGACAGCAGACCCAGTTACCAAGGCGCATTGTGCCACCCTTGTCGGCCACCTGGCGCTGCGTCACCATCAGGTCAATGACAGGATTAGGCGTCTGGGGATCGAATTCCGTACTGTTAGCGCCTGCCAGACCCAGGACATTGCGCGCATACTCAATCATCGCCACCTGCAAGCCCAGGCACAGGCCCAGGTACGGCTTGTTATTACGGCGCGCAAAGTTAGCTGCCTTTACCTTTCCCTCGATGCCGCGATGACCGAAGCCGCCGGGAATCACGATACCGGCCACATCTTCCAGCAATTCGGTATATCCCTCGCCCATGCTCTCCAGGGCCTCGGAATTGATCCATTGAATATCTATATCAACATCGTGATACCAACCGGCATGCCGCAGCGCCTCGGCAACCGAGAGGTAGGCATCGTGCAGTTCAACATACTTACCGACGAGACCAATCTTGATGCTGCGGCGCGGGCGTTTGATCTTTTCTACCAGTTCGCGCCATTCCTGCATTTGAGCGGGATGTTCAGGCAGACCAAGCTCCTGCACCAGGTATTCTCCCAATCCCGCCTCTTCCAGGATCAAGGGAACCTCATAAATCGTCTCGGTTGTGAGCAGGGGAACGACCGCCCGCTCTTCGATATTGCAGAACAGCGCGATTTTCTCGCGCAATTCATCGCTGAGGGGATAATCTGAGCGACAGAGGATCACATCGGGTTGAATACCAACACGTAGCAACTCTTTGACGCTGTGCTGGGTCGGCTTAGTTTTTAGCTCTTTGGTCGCCATCAGGTAGGGCAGCAGCGTGACATGCATATACAGGACATCACGGCGCCCGACATCCTTGCGCATCTGGCGAATAGCCTCTAGGAAGGGCTCGCCTTCGATATCGCCGACGGTACCACCGACTTCGACAATGACTACGTCGGCATCGGAACGACGGGCCACATTGTGGATGCGTTCCTTAATCTCGTTGGTGATATGCGGGATGACCTGGATGGTGCCGCCGAGATATTCTCCACGACGCTCTTTAGCGATAACAGAGGCATAGACCTGGCCGGTGGTTACATTATTGGCCTGTAAGGCAGGCTCATCGGTAAAACGCTCATAGTGGCCAAGGTCCAGGTCGGTTTCGGCGCCATCATCGGTGACAAAGACTTCCCCATGCTGGTAGGGCGACATGGTGCCAGGATCAACATTAATATAAGGGTCGAGTTTCATCAGGGAGACGGAGACACCACGGTTCTTGAGCAAGCGGCCTAGCGAGGCGACCGTTATACCCTTACCCACCGATGATGCCACACCGCCCGTTACAAAGATAAATTTTGACATGCGATCCTCCTTACCCGTAGTCACGAGCCCGAGCGATGCTGCCGATATGGCCGGTGGATGGCTCCAAGGGTTCCATCTCGCATCCACATCCACCTCTCGCTCCTACGGGCTTGTAGGTAGAGTTGCCCTACATTGATGAGACTTTTAAGCGCGCTTCTAAAATGACGATTTGCATTTCAGCAGGCACGGTATTACGCGTTATCACTAATTTCGGCTGTGTCGTCACAGTTTCAACGCCCATCTCACGACAGAACTTGTCGAGAGGGTCGGGACTTTCTCCTGAGCCGGGGCGATAGTGCATAGGAATAACGATCCGCGGTTCTACCTGGCTGATCACCTCCGCAGCCTGAGCTGCATTGAGGGTATGCTGCCCGCTAATCGGAATCAATAGCACATCGGCATCGGCGACCTCTTCCAGCTGTTCCTCTTGCAGGATATGGCCCAGGTCGCCTAAATGACAAATTACTATTTCATCCATATGAATGACATAAATGGTATTGCGCCCCAACTCCTGCCCGCGTTTATTATCGTGATAGGAGGGGACGCCGGTAATCAAGACATCACTGATCTCATATTCGCCTGGGCCGCGCACAACATATGGTTCCCCCGCAACACCCTGAACATAATTATGCCCGGGATGGTTATGACTGATGGTGACGATGGGGGCATTGACCTTACCCAGCGAGTAACCCGGCTGAGGAGAAAAGGGATCGGTGATCAACGTAACATTTTTGCCACGCAACTGAAAACAGGAGTGGCCAAACCAGGAAATTTCCATACAGGTTAAGATTCGCTTTTCTCAATAAGTTCGGGCGGGGACTACTGTCCTCGCCCGAATTCTATTGTACCACAAGGATAGATGTTCTACAAGGGGATAGCCAATATTGGGATATGGTTCACTTTCTGTCTAAAGCACAACCTTGGGAGTTCTTTTTTGCAGTTCAGGCATCAACAATTGTCCATTCTATGCGCTTCCCTAGACTGGCCGCATAGCGCTGTAACGTCGATAGTCGTGGATCAACGACCCCGGCCTCTAATCGTGCAATGGCCGGTTGCGAGGTTTTGATGCGTTTTGCCAGGGCGCTTTGTGAAATTCGAGAGCGACTCCGGACATTAGCCAGCGCATTCAATAAAGCTCGCCTCTGGCGTGCTTCTTCCATTAATGCGGGGAATTCAGGATTTCGCTTAGTTGATTCGTCGATCATTTCGTCAAGGAAATCTTTTTCCATGCATCTTCTCCTTCTTTTCATAAGAATCTCGAACGGGCTTGCCAGATCATTCAGCTACAAGCCAACATAAGCCCGAGCCTATCGCATGGAGTTTCAATCCCCAACGGGCTTCCCAGACATTTTAGCTTGTTTTTAATAAGTGGAGAAGCTTCATTGTTGAGGTGTTTCAATCCCCAACGGGCCTCCCAGACATTTTAGTCTAATGCTCCTGGCTAGCTCGTTTTGCTTCCCCGCGCCTTCGCCAATCTGCTAATCTTTGTTCTGCTAATTTAATATGGTTCCTGGGTGTTTGCTGCGTTTTTTTCTGAAATCCTTCCAAAGAAAGGAGTATGTGTTGATAGCGCCCTTCACAAGCAAAAAGGATACGATAAGCTTTCGTGTTGTAGGTAGCACGTACTTCATAGATATCCTTATGCAAATGGCGGGCTACTGCTTTACCGTACTTGCGTACATGCTCCATTTCTTCAAGGATGGCAGCACGATCTTCATCGGTAGGGCCAGTAAGAAATCTTTTATGGGTCTGGCTCCATTTTCAGTTTGATAGTCGCGCCACTGTCTTTTATGTTCGGAATGCTCACTATTCATTACATTCCTCTGTTTGAAGTATATCAAATATGATATGATTTTTCAAGCTGGTTGATAAATATAAAAAGAGGTAAGCCAGCAAGTGTTGTATGCTGGCTTACCTCTTTTTATATCCTGCTAGATTTCATTATTGGCCGTGAAAGCGGCCAATATCGCTTCATCGACAAGCGGACCGGTAACTGTCATACCACCGTTGGGGGCCTTAGAGGCAAATGTCAGCGAGCTGTGAGCTACCGTCACCCTCACCTCTCTGCCTCGCGCACCGACGCGCACAGTACTGCTCTCTACTATTTTTTTGATGCGCTGGGCGACAATTTCCGCTCCATGCTGGTCGGCGCGAATAACGGCCGTCATGATACCGGGACCATTGATCGAGAGCCGGTCCTCTTTGCGAATCCTGGTGCGCAGGAGCGGCAGGAACTTGCGCGCGGCTTCGGTCGCCTCGCGATCCTCACGCTCGCGATGCACATCGGTATGTTTCGCGCCCTCGAGGATGAAGCGGAAGACGATCACGCTCTGGGCGTTGCAGATGCGGCGTACCTTGCGCTCACCGGCCTCCAGGTCTTTTGTAGACTCGACGGCCTGCCAGATATGGTGTTCGCGTTTGCGCCAGTAATCGTAATTACCCTGCATGCGCGCAATGCCTTCCAGAGCGATGGCGCCCAGCGTCCACATCGCCTGCTTTGGACTACTCATAGTAAAATCGCGACAGGCAATGAGCTGGCGAGCAATGGGCGTGACTTTCATTGTCGAGGCTTCGTAGTTTTGCTGCTTGAGCACTTTTAGATGGCCCGCGTAAATGCGGCGGCGCTGTTTGAGGAAATCGCGCACCGTGACGGGACCCTTGTTGTAGACGACGCTATTAGGTTTATACAGGAGCTTAAAGCCAAGCTGGGAGATCAGGGCTTGAATGGAGATTTCATCGACGGCGCTATCGACCGGGATGCCCGAGATAACATTGCGGAAGGCAATTACCTCGCCAAGTTTGGGATGAATGCGAGCAACTCGATCATGCAGGCGCCACAGGAGATGCACGGTATGCCCCATAAAGGTTGATGGATCGTTGACCGGCACGGGACGCCCGCCGACCATACCGACGGATGGGTCTTTAAAGGGGGCACAGAGATTTTCTAAGGATGAAGTTTCAGGAATGATATCGGCGCCAATCAGGATGACCACGGGACTGGTTGCCTGTTTGAGAAAGAGGTTGATAGCAGAGGCTTTGCCTTCGCGCTTCTCCTGCACGCACAAGCGCACGCGCGGCTCTTGCAGAGCAATTTCAGAGACGATGGGCACGGTACGATCGGTACATCCGCTGGCAACGACGATGATTTCTTCAAGCTGGAAAGAAGGGCCTGTCTGTTCAAGCACTGCCTTTATCGTGCGAGCGATATTAGCCTCTTCATTATATGCCATTATGCCGACGCTGCATCCAATACTCTCATTTGTTTCTGATTCCGGCTGGGGGAAACAAGCCGGTATTTGCTCTAATTGAACTTCATTCACGACATTAGTTGCCATCAACGGCATCTCCTTTTGCGAGATTGATATCGGGGATATTTTCTGTAGATACAGCTAGAGAGGCAAGTTCTCCTGATAGCTTGAGAACTTGCCCTCGTATCTACTTATTCTTATTTAGAACTCGATACTCATTTCCAGTGACCTCCCCTTGGCTCAGGAGAGAGCATACCATTGAGATGCTGGTGTTCCAATAGAAATCGGGTTAAGATATGGTTGTGAATATTCAAATGTAGTTATGAATTTCTGTTTTCCCAGGACACACGATGTGCGGTAGTCCTGGTTTCAAGCCTGCCTGCTTATGACCGGTCTTGACCCGATCTTGCTTCAGGGTTTATACTTTTCCCGCCAGAGACGCATGAGTCTATTTCTCTCATAAGCAATGAACGTTTGTGAAAACAGGATTTCCTTGTTTGCTCGAAAGGTACTACTAGAGGAATGCAGATACAGGAACATGTGAAATTATCGACCGCGGCGGCCGTTATTGCGCTACCCGTGCTGAAAAAAGATGTCTGGATACCGCTGGCCGCGAGCGTCCTTATCGATGTGGATCATTATCTATGGCACGCCGTGACACATCGCACATTGAGCTTGCGCGCCGCGATACGCTATTTCGGGCAGGCCGATCCACCCCAGCGGCCAGAAGCAAGGCTGCTCCACCACCCGATTGTACTGGGAGCATTGCTATTTCTAGGCGTGCGCATGCGCTCGCGCCTGTTCTTACTGATCCTGTCGGGCCTGCTGTTTCACGTCAGCCTGGATGTGATCCATACCTCCCAGATGCGCGGGTTGAAACGCTCGCTCAGCGAGCAGGCCGGTTTTACCTGCCCGGTATGTGGGAAATACGACGAGGCGCTGCAGTTACACACGCTGCATTTCGCGCGCAATATATTCGACCGCTACAATTCCCGGCACTTTGTGGTATTATGCGCGACCTGCCATGAGAAGGCACATGCCAGTAGGGGCGTGGGCTTGCCCCGCCCACATGACGCCGAACAACTCACAAAGATAGGATAAGCATCACGATTCGACAATAAGAACATCCGTAAAAAGCTGGTGATTTCGCAGAAGTCCGCAAGCTCAGACAAGGTGGCTCGGCTGAATGAAAGGCGGGCAGAGATTCTTCGCTTCACTCAGAATGACATGATGAAGGACCGTCCTTCATCATGTCATTCTGAGTGAAGCGAAGAATCTCTGCCCCACTTCTGGAGAATCACCTGATAAAAAGGTCTCGACGCCTGGCACATGATATGATATAATCTCGCTCGATAATGATGTATCATGCAATGAACAGCATATCCCTATTGGGCTGAGATACGAAAGCGAGGAAACATTTGTCTAACTGGCTTCCTGCACTGCAAACAGTGCAAATTATTCTGGCCATAGCCGTCATCATTTTTATCCTGCTGCAGGCGCGAGGCGCCAGTTTGGGCAGCGCCTTCGGCGGCACAAGCGGAGCGGTCTTTAAGACGCGCCGCGGCGTAGAGCGCCTGATCTTCAATATCACCATCGTCTTCATCATCCTCTTTGGCGCCGTTTCTATCATCAGTATGGCGCTGAAATAGGAACTCTCCTGTCTGGCTAGCCGCTTGCAGCTGTTGAGTAGAGCTTGTTGAAGATGAGAGAACCGGGGGAAACGACGAGATAGTTACTCTCAATCGTTCATTATCTAAGATAGAGTGACAATTTGAAGGCGTACCGGCTATGTACCCGTGCATACATAGGTAAGGAATACGCCTTTATCTTTCTTTCCACTGCTCCCCTGGAGGACCCGAAAAATGTGGCAAAAACTCTCAGCGCGTGCCAGGTACCTGCTTCTCAGCGCGGTGCTCCTCTTTACAATCTCGCTTGCGCTCGCAGCTTGCAGCGGTGGCAGCAATGGAGCTAACGCAACTCCTACCGCGCAAGGAACAACTCTCGCGGGTGGAAACGCTACTCCCAGCGCAACACCATACATTGGCCTGGGAACACGACCGTGTCCCGACGCGGTAAAAGCTCCATCCCATTGGGACCCGATTATTCCCACCCAGAGCAATATCTCTAAAGTAGAGACGGTGAGTTGTGGCAACCTCATCGGCAATGCCACCTTGCAGGCGCTGGTGACGGTGCGCAACTCCGGCAGTGGGGGCATCCTGGATGTCTATGTGTATAACAACATTACCAGCCCCAATCCCACGCAACTCTTCAAATTACTGTCTCTGGCGGAGGGTGACGCGAAGATCAGCGTATATAACACCATCCTGACCGGTGAGGTGGATGCGAATTCCAGCATCAATAAGGGCAAATCCGACGCCCAATTGACCCAGGACCTGTTTCGTGAGTTCAAATGGTCCGATGGCGCCGGCACTTTTGTACCAATATCCTTCCCCGGCATCTTTCCCGATATGACGCGTTTCCAGGCCGAGCGAGATCAGGCATTAGTAAACCGGGGACAGGATGCATGGAAACTCGATCCCGCCATGGTCACCGATCACATGGTCTCTAACCCGAACCTGCTGAACTGGCCTGCCAACTCCCCAACCACGATTGTAAGCGGTGGCGGCAGCCATGATACGGAGGCGGCCGTGTCGGTGAAAAATCCGGATACAGGAGGTGGTACGATCAAAGTCACCCTCCAGCGTTTAGAAGGAAATACGAACGGCGGCATCTGGGAAGTCGTAGCGGTTGAATCCAATGGCATGGCTATTACTGCCCCACAGAGCCGCGATCTCCTCAGCAGTCCCGTCACCGTCAAGGGGACCGGCAATGCATTCGAGGGGAAGATTGGCCAGGTAGCAGTTCTCGATCACCTGTACACCAACATTGGTCAGGCCAGCGCCACAGGAGCGGCAGGCAACGGTAGCACCACATTTTCCGTCAACGTGAGCTTTACCACTACGTTTAAGGCCGGCGACGAAGACGGCCTCGTCGTTCTCTACGCTACAAATAACGCGGGTGACCCAAATGCGGCGGCGGCCGTGATGGTGAAAGAATTACTGAGCTAGACCAGGTCAGGACAGGGACAAGCTACTATCCCTACCGGCTTTCACAGCAACGACAATATCGCGCCTCTTGATGACACGATCAACTGTATGCGCCAGTTGCGTATAGGGCGGTTCATTGCGTACATGCATGTGCGTCTCTCGTTCCACAAGCTCGATCATCGCGGCGCGTTCGATGCGCGTGGCATTCCAGGCCAGGGCCAATGTGCCACCTGCTAGAAGCAAGCTCTCCCAGGCAGGCAACGCCTTGCCGAGCAAACTGGAAATCTCCCCAAAATGCTGGATGCCATACGGCAAATCGGCAACGACGGCGTGCATGCGCGGCCCACCCGGAACCTCCTGCATGTGCAATTGCGCCTGGGCAGTCTCGCCATGCGCCAGGACAAGTGCGCGCGTCGCACCCTTGCGTCCGACCTCGAACTGGTAGCGTCTCCCTGCCCTGCGCCCGCGTTCATCAATCTCCTTGAACGGAATGCCCTCGCTTTTGAGATACTGGCGGATAAAGACGGCGGTCGTCTCGATGTCCTGCCGTTCATGGTCAATGCCAAAGGCATCGTAGCCGTTCGCCAGCGCCAGGAAGAGTGTCGTACCCCCACCCGCCAGGGGATCGAGTATTCTCAAGCGCCCCGTGAATTGCCCGGCATAGGCGCCCGCGAAAATAGCCACATTGAGCATTACCCGTGTGAAGATTTCGTTAGTCTTGCCTTTATAGCGGCGCACCTCGGCCATCTCTAAGGGCACGAAAGGGACGAACTGGGGGCTTAACGGGCGCAAAAACGGTCCCGGGGTTTCGCCAATCTGCTCGAAATACTCGTAGACCTCGCTTGTGGCTCCTAATCGAGAGAGAATAGGCAGCATATCAGATAGGGGAAAGGACGGGTCCTGTTCGTCGAATGTGGCTAACAGATATTCCTGGCCCGCTAATGTAGCCGGTTCGATCTGTGTGATGGCAGGGCCAACGGAACTGGCAAGCAGTTCGGGTGCGGCCAGCGCCTGGGTCATATTCGCGTACTGCGTGCTGCGTTGTGGTGTGATTTTGAGCGCCAGTTTCATAGTGGGAGTATAGCATAGTCTTGCGAGGTCGTGTAGATCTCTACTCTTTTTGGGTTTTCATCCTCTTTCCCTCAATTGACGGAGCGCCAATTAATAGCAGAGAGATTGACAGATAAGCAAATATTGGATTATTATATGGATGAGCGGGAAATTATCTCAAGATAACCTGGAAAATTAATTATATAGTGAAGTTAATATTTTGAAACGAGCGCATAGAATGGACGAAGGACCTATGACTAACTACAGGTCAAACCCTCATCCGAATATATCTCTCATAGCTCGAATCACTATCTTGTTAGGAGTTTTGAGCATAATATCTGTCTTGTTCGCTCTTTCGGCAGCTTTTCTGATTATGAGGGCAGGTATCTATACCTATCTCCCACCTGGTCGTGAGTACCTTCGTCCCGATTCCATGGTCACGTTTTGGACTCGCCAGTCACCGGGTAAGGATAGCCATCAATTAATTCATAGCGATGTTCAGGGTCACGCTCAATAAAAGCCAGGAATTCCTCAAGGCTCATCCCCTCTGTGGTTGATTGTGCTGAATTGCCATTGATTTTTCTCCAGTTCGAGCAAATAGCTGCCTTTTAATAGGTTGGCCTCATTATATTATAGGAACCACCCCATCCATCTTGTGCTACCATAGCAGAAGAGCTACAAGCTTGCATCACTAGCATCATGAAATAGGAGTAGATACTATGGCATTAAGCGATCTGGCGAGTATCGCCATTATTATTCAAGGGGTTCTTTTCATCGTCTCCATTGTGCTGGTATGGTACCAGCTGCGGGAGAACACCAAACTGGTGCGAGCCGCTAATACCCAGAAGCTCGTCGAGTTATCCACACCTTTCTATTTCCAGCTGGCCCAGGACCGTGGGTTGATAGAGCTCTGGAGCCAGGCAATGCAGCGATTCGACGAGTTAGATGACATTGATAAGCAGCGCTACTTCAATTTATTGACGTGGTGGTTAATGCTGCACGAAAACATTTACCATCAATGGAGGAGCAGGTTGATAGACGAGGATACATTCAGCTCCTGGACGCGCGATCTGGAGTATTTTGCGAGAAGACAGCGGCTTGGGAACCATTGGAGCCGCCTCAACAGCTATTTTGAGGCATCATTCTCCGAACACGTGACGGCGATCATTGCCAGTCAGGCGAAAGAGATGCAATAGGCCCGAACCCTTCCCTGATATCCGCTTACGCATTACAATGATGTATAGCGAAACAACAAAGCAAACACCGATCTATAGAGCCAGGAGAAAAGTTATGTACATCGTGACTGTTGATGAAATGCGCGAGCTTGAACAGCGAGCCGATAGAGAGTATGGCCTGACTTCCGCTATCCTGATGGAGAACGCCGGCAAAAGTGCGGCGGAAATTCTATTGCAGCACATGCGCCACCATCCTTCGGTCAAAGGGCTTGAATTTTTGATTCTGGTTGGCCCCGGCAATAATGGCGGCGATGGGCTGGTGATGGCACGCCACCTGGAAAAGTGGGGCGGGCTGATCAGCACCTATCGCTGGAAAGAGCAAAAACTAACTATTCACGGTGAGGATGTTCCCGAGCAAGATACGCCCGCGAGGCTGGAGGAGATCATCCAACGCGCCAGCTATATGTTGGATGCGCTGCTGGGAACGGGACGCTCGCGCCCACTTCCCGATAGCATGCGAGAACTGCTGGGCCGCGTTGGCAAGGAGCGAGAGAAGCGAGATTCGCTGCGTGTGATAGCAGTCGATCTGCCAACGGGCATGAACGCGGACACAGGCGAGGTTGATCCCGGAGCCATTCACGCCGATATGACGATTACGCTGGCCTGCCCGAAGCAAGGCTTTTTCTTTTTTCCTGGTCGAGATTATCTTGGTGAGATGTACGTGGGCGATATCGGCCTGCCTGCTGAAATGGAGCTTCACCTGCGAACAGAGATGCTGACGGCGTCCCTGGTAAAGGGTCTGCTGCCTGAGCGACCATTGCAGAGCAACAAAGGCACGTTCGGCAAGGTAATGCTACTGTGTGGGTCGCCACCGTATCCAGGCTCGGCATTTCTAGGAGGAAGCGCGGCAGGACGTGTCGGCGCGGGCCTGGTAACGCTGGCGGTGACTGAACCGATGCTGCCCATCTATGCCGGCGCGTTCCACGAGGCCACGTTTGTCTTGCTGCCGGAAGAGAGCGAGGGCAGTCTTGCACGCGTCAATGCGCTGGTGAATCATCTGCACGGCTATCGCTCGCTGCTGATGGGTCCTGGCCTGGGGCAATCGCCATATATTCGCGAGGTGATTTTGCAGGTATTGGAGGAGTTGCGCACCATGCCCGATGAAAAGCGTCCCCAGCTGGTTATTGACGCGGATGGTCTGAATAATCTTTCCGCTCTGGAACGCTGGTGGACATTGCTACCTGCAGGAACGGTGATTACGCCGCATCCTGGCGAAATGGGGCGTCTCTGTGGAGGAATAAAAGTATCGGGTGGCAGCATCGAGCGCCTGGAACTGGCACGCAGCAAAGCAAAAGAGTGGCAGGTGACGCTTGTGCTGAAAGGGGCCTGCACGATTATCGCCGAGCCGGATGGACGCACGCGCATCAACTGGCTGGCGAATCCCGCGCTGGCGACTGCCGGCACGGGCGATGTGCTGGCCGGCATGATCGCGGGTTTTCTCGCTCAGGATATGACACCTTTTGACGCTGCCGGCGCCTCTGTCTACCTGCATACGGTCGCCGCCGATCTTGTCAGCACCGAAATCGGGCATGCCGGACTGCTGGCCTCTGACCTTTTGCCGAAGATACCACGCGCGATGGTGAAATGTAATGTCGCGTCAGGGCGAGGTGATTAGCCGGGCACGAAGAAAAAGACCACGCAGGCCATGATATAGATCGCCACCAGTTGCACTCCCGCCAGCCACGATGACTCACCATCGAGGCTGACAAGCGCAAAGAGGATGGTTGCCAATCCGAGAACCACCAGTTCCAGGGGCTGGAAGACCAGGCTGAGCGAGGGTGTAAATAGGAGGCTGACCAGCACCAGCAGCGGCGCGACGAAGGTGGCAACCTGGATCGATGAGCCAGCCGCGATTGCCATGCTCAGGTCGATGTGATCGCGCAAGGCGATGTAGACGGCGCTGGAGTGTTCGGCGGCATTGCCTATAATGGGGATTATTACCACGCCAATAAAGACCTGCGACAGGCCAAGCTGCACGGTCACAGGTCGAATCGCGCCGACCAGCAATTCGCTATTGATGGCAGTGCCAACAGTCGCGACGAACAGGATGAGGGCCGTTAACCAGAGTTTAGGAGGTTTTTGCGTTCCGCGCTCTTCAGGGGCGAGTCCGCCTGTAACCGCCTCAACCTCTTCATTTTCAGTGGATTCTGCCTGTGGAGCATTTCGGTGGCGTTTGGGGCTGCGCCGCTCAGAACGAATATGGAAGACATGTGTCGCCAGGTACATTGCATAAACGAGCAGCAGGATGATAGAAATAGCGACGCTGATGGCCTCTATATTCGTAGAGATTTTTAATGCCAGCGAACCGGTGGTTGGTATGAGCAAACCGGCCACCGCGAGTACCATCATCGCCGAATACTGGCCCGCGTCACGCGCATTGAAGTATTGTTTGCCCCAGCGCCATCCCCCCAGCGCCAGCGAACTGCCCAGCACCAGCAGCGCATTGCTAATGATAGACCCTGTGATCGAGGCTTTGACGACGGAGATCAGGCCTTGCTGCAACGCAAAGATGCCGATGATGATTTCGGGAGCATTGCCGAAGGTAGCATTAAGCAACCCACCGGCGATAGGGCCGACGTAGTATTCAAGATTCTCTGTAGCCTGCCCGATCAACGCGGCCAGCGGTATCAGGCCAATAGCAGAGCAAATAAAAACGGCCATCTCTTGCTGTTGCCCCCAGATCAACGCGACGATGGGAGCGGCGACGGCCATGATTAAGAAACTATAAAGCCAGCGCTGCATAGGATTCCCGTACTTGTGAATACTCAGTTCGCCTTGCGCGGAGATTCTTCGCTTCGCTCAGAATGACATGTTCGTGAGCGGAAAGATTCTTCGCTTCGCTCAGAATGACATGTTCGTGAGCGGGGAGACTCTTCGCTTCGCTCAGAATGACATGTCACTCCTACAAGGCGAAATGAGAGGGCGGACCTGGTGCCGGGATGCGAGGTGCCGCCCAGTCTTGCTTTTTATTGGTGTATCAGGTGTATTACTCGACGGCGGCGCTTTGCGTTTCAGGAGCGCCGGCCTGAGCCTCATCGATCACATTAACAGTAATCTTTGGCTCCAGTTTCTGAGCGACCTTGACAGGCACCATGAACGTGCCGACGGAACGAATCGGACTCGCTAGTTCGATCATACGCCGGTCGATGATGATGCCTTCGCTCTGGCGCAGACCTTCCGCGATATCCTGGCTGGTGATCGACCCATAGAGGCGTCCTTCTCGACCGACGCGAGCCTTAAACGTCAATGTCACCTGGCCCAGGCGCTCTGCTCGCTGTTGATTCTCTTCAGCCTGTTTCTCCAGCCTGCGCTTCTCGGCAGCAATGCGTTGATCGCGATTGGCAATCAAGGTAGGAGTCGCGGGAGCCGCGACGTGACGGGGCAGCAGATAATTGCGGGCATAGCCATTCGCCACTTCTTTTAAATCGCCGGCCTTTCCCAGGCCTTCAACATCTTGTAATAGAATTACTTTCATTGCACATGCTCCTCACAGAGGAAGTTATACCTGGCACCCGCGCGGGTGCCACTACATCTCCCACTCAAAATTCGACCAGTGGATAGCAGAAATGCGACGGCACCCTCGTGGTGTGCCGGATAACCCACTCAAAGTCTCTATAATACGAGGCTTAGTATACATGTTGCTTGACGCGAACGCAAGTTTTGGACACAGGAGAAGTTCTCTATGCTACGGGGTAATGTGTCGAGCATCTTTTGACCTTTCGCTACATCTACCCATTGCAGCATATATCATCCTCACCTATAATGGAGGAAAGCGGTATTCTCGAAAATTACTTTTATGAAGGTGTTCTTATGGAGATCGAAGGAACTTATACGCTTCAGGCATCGCCGCAAGAGGTATGGCATAGTTTGATGGATAGACGTACCATGGAACAATGCATCCCTGGAATAGAGCGACTCGAGGCGCTAGGTAATCATACGTATGCCTTTTGTATACAGGTAAAGCATAACCCTTTAAAAGGTCAGTACACGGGGCGTGTGCGCATCATTGAGCAGGATTATCCGGCATCGTACCGTTTTACGATTGAAGGCGACGGGCAGCAGAACAGGGTTGATGGGGAATGGACGGTGCAACTGAGCGATCTGAATGAAAATACTGTCGTGGCTTATAAAGGCTCACTTCATTTTGATTCGATGAGCATGCTGGTGCCGGTGCCAATGGCTAAAGGCATTATCAAGGTTCTTATTCAACAATTTTTCTCCGCCCTGACCGAGCACATACGCACGACAAGCCGCTTCACCGGCGACGTTCCGGTGCATATAGGCGAGATGGCGGCAGTAGAAGACACGAGCGAGGAAGATACACTTGCGCTAGCCGGCACCAGGTGGTCTACCCTGCTGCGCAACCTGGTTCACCAACTGGGATTGGGCAATGGCGACCCGCTATTAGAGGAGCAATGGGCGAGGCGCTTGAAACGCATGAGTATGATTACGGCGCTGTTGCTACTCGTATGGGTGGGTACGCGCCTGCCAGGCAGGTTATTCACCCAGCATTGAGCGCAGGCGGGCTTTCCAATCATTGTCATCAGATGCTGCTTCTTTGCCGTTTTCGTCGTTTGCGTCGATGGTCCAGCTGCGCGAGCCATCGGCATTCCTCACGAGTGTCGTCTTGCGCGCGCGGGGTTCTCTAGGAGACATGCTTCGGAGGGCGGTTTGCGCCGCTCTGCGCACTTCTTGCACAGGGTCCTGTAACAATGGGGTAATCAACGCTCTACTCTGTTCGGCGCCCAGGCGGCCGAGTGTACGTATGGCAGCAGCGCGCTCCTCGGCAGTCGGCGCAGTAAGCAAAGGCTCTATGTCAGGAACGAGGTCCACAAGCAATAAATCGGCAATCAAGCGCAGTAAGCGGCTGCGGCGCATAGGGTGAGTCAACGTGGCTAACGCCTTCCTCACATCGGCGTATACCTGTTCGATGTCACGGATAGTGCCTTTTTCTATTGCTTCGGCCACTGCCACATCGACTGGAACGGGCGATGATCCGCGCAGGAACGGTTCAATCCAGGTTGCAACAGGCTTGAGCAGGTTCGCATTATCGTACAGTTGTAAGACGGCAGGGAAATATTCGCCCAGCCAGGAGTAGAGAGCAAGGGTCATCTCGGCATCGCGCGCGGCATAGGCGATCATAGCCGATGGCAACGGGCGGCGCGTCCAATCGGTGCGCTGCAAGCTCTTATCCAGGCGCACATGAAAGGCCCGCTGCAACATGGCCGCCAGTGACGACTCGTGCTGCCCAAAGATGGAACGACTCGCGGCTTCCAGGTCAATGTAATGGGCGATATTGAGCCCACGCTCGGCCATCACGCGTAAATCCGCGCCCGCACCATGCAGCAGGATGATGGTATTGGGATCATCAAGGACAGCATTCAAGGGCGAAAGATCGTTCAGGCGCAATGCGTCTACGACGAAACATTTGCCATCAATGGCCAGTTGTAGAAGCGCCAGGCGCTGTGTGGTGGTAAAGGCATCATTCTGCGTGCGCAAACGCACCTGCGTAAATTCGGCATCGACGGCAACAACAGGTGATTGCTTCAGCGTGTTGACGGCGGCAAGCAATTGCTCAGGTCGATCAACCCAGATGCGCTCTCCCCGTGCCGCCAGCTGGCCAACGGGGGGCGATATACCCAGATAGCCCGGTTGTACAGTATTCGATTCGGCCGGTTCCTCCGGCGGTGTTGCATCGTTCAATGTTGCCCCTCTACATTGAAACAGGTTCGATTTATTGCAGCTAATCATAGCAGATTTTGGGGCAAACGTATACAGGCTGAGCCAGATTTTTCAGGCTTTATTTCTCACAATCATTGTTCCAGCCCCCTGATCCGTGAACAATTCGCGCAATAAGGAGTGTGGGTCTCTACCATCTACGATATGCACGCGCGAGACGGTAGAAAGGGCATCCAGGCAGGCAGCAACCTTGGGAATCATGCCGCCATGAATAGTACCATCGGCTATCAGTCTCTGCGCTTCTGCCTGGCTGAGTTCTGAAATCAACGAGCCATCTTTGCGGCAGATACCGCTGACATTGCTGAGGAAGATCAGCTTTTCGGCATGCATGGCGCGCGCGATATGCGAAGCCACGAGGTCGGCATTAATATTCAGGCAAGGCGCGCCTGGTCCCTGCCCAAGAGGCGCAACGACAGGGATATATCCCTGCTCAATAAGGAGTTGCAAAAGGCTCGGATCGACCTCTTCAATCGCGCCAACAAAGCCCAGTTGTTCATCGGCGACACGCGCGCGTATGGTGTTGCCATCGGTTCCACTCAGGCCGATGGCTAGCCCTCCCATTTCGATCAGAGACGCCACCAGGCCCTGATTGACCTGGCCCAATAGAACCATACGCACGATATCCAATGTCCCGGCATCTGTGACGCGCAGTCCATTTTCGAAACGCGCAGGCACATTGAGCTTTTCGAGCCATTCATTGATATAGGGCCCTCCGCCATGCACAAGCACAGGACAGGACCCCAACGAGCGCAGCAAAACAATATCCTGCAACACATGTTTCTGATGGGTCAGGGTACTGCCACCCAGCTTGATGACGAGCGTTTTGCCTTTCAAGAAGTTGATATAGGGCAGCGCTTCGCGCAATACGTGCGCGATCAGTTGATACTCATTGCTGATGTTGTTTTCAGATACCATTTTTGAAAAAGTTGATGTCATTATTTCGCCCCTAAGGATAGACAGACAGCGCCGGCAGGCCCGTTGTCTCCGGCAATCCTGCGAGAATATTTGCGTTCTGTATCGCCTGGCCCGCGGCTCCTTTGATGAGGTTATCCAGGCAAGAGATCACCAGGAGACGCCCGGTGCGGTTATCCACCAGCGGATAAATCAGGCAGGCGTTGCTGCCGTAGGTCCACTTCGTATGCGGCGGCTGGTCTACTACATGCACAAATGGCTCGCCCGCGTAGTACTCGGTGTACAGCGCGCGAACCTGCTCCGTTGTCGGAAGTCGGCCCATCTCATCTTGCTTCAAGTCGGCATAGCAGGTCGCCAGGATACCACGCGTCATGGGTATCAGGTGCGGTATAAAGGTGAGGCGCAGCCCGCCTGCTAAGGATGCTGCTTCAAGCTCCTGCGTGATCTCGGCGAGATGGCGGTGCCCTGTTAGACTATACGCGCTTACGTCCTCATTGGCTTCAGCATAATGCGTGCCGAGCGTAAGGCCACGACCCGCGCCGCTGATACCGGATTTGGCATCGATGATGAGGCCGGGTGCGACGATACGCGCTGATACGGCGGGCAACAGCCCCAGGATAGCGGCGGTAGCATAACATCCCGGATTTGCTACGAGCGAGGCGCTGGCTATTTGCACGCGATAGCGTTCGCACAGGCCGTAGACCGCACGCTCCAATAAGGCGGGCGCCGGATGTGTATGCTTATACCACTCTTCATAGGTGGCGACATCGCGCAGGCGGAAATCGGCGGAGAGGTCTACTACCTTTATACCACGCTCCAGCAGGGGCAGGATTGATTCGGCGGCGGCGGCATGGGGCAGGCATACAAAAGCCAGGTCGGTCTGCTCAGGCTCTTCAGTAATAATGAGGCTGGCAGCCCTGGCAAAGCCAGATGATGCGGCTATGACAAGCTGGGGAAACACTTCGCCCAGCCGTTTCCCGGCAGCGCTGCGCCCGGTCACCGAGGTCAGCTCAAATTGTGGATGCTGAGCCAGCAAGCGCAGCAATTCCAGGCCTGTGTAGCTGGTGACGTTGATGATTGAAACTGAGATCATGGCGTTCATTGACCTATGAATGGGTTGCATTCCGGTATCCGGTAGAAGCATATTCATAATAAAAGAGGCTCTCATCCTATGAAACGAAGGACGAGAGCCGCATTGCTACATCGTTGTTCTCTCAAGATAACAGAATGCAAGCGAATTGTCAAACGCACGTTGCTATGCTAAACTGAGGCAACGAGAAATATGATATGGTCTGTACGGACATATATAATGAATTTTTACCAGCAAAATCGGTAAGTACCCTGGCCATGTCATTCTGAGTGAAGCGAAGAATCTCTAGCACGATGGACACGGATTCTTCGCTTCACTCAGAATGACATGCCCTGAGCCACTCGGATAACCGGTTTTGCTCGTGAAAGTTTATCATCAGGAAGCAAAGAAAAAGGTCAGGTTACTATCATGGAGAAAAAGACACCGATTACAGTCGCATACGGGGATGGCATTGGGCCAGAAATCATGGACGCCACCCTGCACATTATCCAGGCTGCCGGAGCGCGCATCGAGATCGAGCCTGTCGAGGTGGGCGAGAAGGTCTACCTGCGCGGCATCGCTGCCGGTATCGAGCCTTCGGCGTGGGAATCGCTGCGCCGCACGCGAGTTTTTTTGAAGGCTCCCATTACGACGCCGCAGGGTGGAGGTTATAAGAGCCTCAACGTGACGACGCGCACGATGTTCGGCCTGTATGCCAATGTGCGCCCCTGCGTTTCGTATTATCCATTTGTCGACACGAAGCACCCGACGATGGACGTGGTGATTATCCGCGAAAACGAGGAAGACCTGTACACGGGCATCGAGTACCGGCAAACACACGAGATGGTGGAGAGCCTGAAGCTGATCAGCCGACCGGGCAGCGAGAAGATTATTCGCTACGCCTTTGAGTACGCGCGCAGTCATAACCGTAAGAAGGTGACCTGCTTCATGAAGGACAACATCATGAAGCTGACGGATGGCCTCTTTCACAAGGTTTTCAATGAAATTTCGCAAGAGTATCCCGATATCGCCAACGAGACCTGGATTGTTGATATCGGCTCGGCCAAGCTTGCCGATACGCCGGAGGCTTTCGATGTGATTGTGCTGCCTAACCTGTATGGTGATATTCTCTCGGATATCGCGGCGCAGGTTGCAGGCTCGGTCGGGCTGGCAGGTTCGGCGAATATCGGCGATAGCTGCGCGATGTTCGAGGCTATTCATGGGTCTGCTCCGCGCCGCGCCGGACAGAATATCGCCAATCCATCAGGTTTGCTGCTGGCGGCGGTGATGATGCTCGTACACATCAACCAGCCGGACGTGGCGGCACTGGTACATAACGCCTGGCTGCGCACCATCGAGGATGGCATTCATACCTATGACATCTATGTAGAGGGCGTGAGCAAGGAAAAGGTGGGTACGCGACAATTTGCCGAAGCGGTGATCGCGCGCCTTGGTCAGAAGCCGCAGATACTGAAAGAGGTACAGTATACTACTTCTCCCCAGCATGAAGAGTATAAGCCGGTGGCGATGAACCAGCCAGAGGAGACAAAGGAACTGGTTGGCGTGGACGTGTTCCTTGATTGGCATAAGGGAAGCGCGAACGAGCTGGGCGAGACATTCCGGCAGGTGAGCGGTGATGGCCTGGAGCTGGTGGTAATCACCAATCGCGGGGCAAAGGTCTGGCCAGAGGGATTGCCGGAGACGTTCTGCACCGACCACTGGCGCTGCCGCTTCATGGCCCCGGAACATGGGACGCCAATCGATCACGACCAGGTGATCGAGTTGCTGCGCCGCGTCAACAATGCCGGTTTCGATTTTATCAAGATCGAGAACCTGTACAACTTTAACGGCAAGCCGAGCTATTCGGTGGTCGCGGGGGAATAAGATGGTAATTGATGAAATCCTGGCGCATAACGAGCAGTTCCTGCGCCAGCCACCGCTGCCCATTATCGGACACGCGCCCCGCAAACATATGGCCGTTGTAACCTGTATGGATTGCCGGTTGGTGAACATGTTTGAGCAGGCGCTTGGACTGCAACGCGGCGACGTACTCGAACTGCGTACCGCTGGAGCGACCATCTCCGAACCTGAGCGCGAGGGAGGAGCGAGTGACTTGATTCGCTCGCTTGCTGGCGGCATCTATTTGCTGGGGGTGCGCGAAGTGGCCGTAATCGGTCATACAAACTGCGGCCTGGCGAATGCGAACTCTGATGCTGTGATAGCGTCGATGCAGGCATTGGGTGTCGATCCGCAACGATTGATCGAGCAGGAGAGCCTGGGGAACGTCCAGGGCCTGGTGCGCTGGCTCGGCGCATTTTCCGACGTGCATGTGAATGTTGGCGAAGTGGTCAAGGTTATTCGCAACAGCCCTTACCTGCCCAGGATTCCGGTGCATGGCCTGGTAATCAATATCGAAACCGGCAAATTAGAAATGGTCGATAGAGGGTAAATAAGGTAAACAAGAAGAGTTCAGCGCCGGCTGGCTTCCGCGCGGAAGCCAGCCGGCGCTGAACTCTTCTTGTTTTTTTTTATTACATCGTTGTCCAGCCAACAATCGACAACTGCGTGCCGTCCGAGATGGACGCGAATGTAGTTGGCGTTCCACCGTTCAGCGCACCGAACAGCAGCGATTGCGTTTTACCGTTAGCGCTGCTATGTTGCAGGGCGTACAGGTTTCCATCGCGAGAAACATTTGACCAGGGATACTGCGAGAACATGTTGAAATTGCTCGGCCCCCCGGAAACTCCCGCGCCATCGCTGGTCAGGCGTGCCAGACCACTGCCGTCGGTATTGACTTTCCACAACCCGTTATTGCTGGTATCGGCGTTTCCGGTAAAAGAGGCGTTTTCAACCAGGAACAAGAGCGTGGTCTTGCTGATGGCCCGCACGGCGGTAATAGCCATGTTCGCGTTGGTGAAAAAGGTATGCGGTGAGCCACCGCTGGCCGCGCGCACGTTAATCATGCTGGGGCCGCGCTGGTCGCCGATACCGGGGCCATTTGGATTCGGGTCGGTCGTGCATTCGGCGGTATACAATTGCGTCCCATCATAGCTGCTGTCGGAGTTCCAGCAGAACGTATTGGTAGGAGTGACGACTACCGGCAGATTTTGCGGGTTCTGATTGGCCCCTTTGCTGGTATCGAGCAGGTAGAGAGCGCCCGAAGGAGCATCTACCTGAGGCCCCAGCAGGTACACCCTTGTCGTATCCAGCCAGGTCAGGATCGGATAATCAACGCCTGTTCCGCTCATAAAGATGTCCGCCTGCACGCTACCGTTCTGTGCATTCAGCACATAAACACCGCTGCCACTGCTGGTATAGCTATCAAAAACGATGAGCTTCTGATCGGAAGACCACTGCGCATCATGCAAGGCGCTACCGGTATTGGCGCCGTTGGAGGGTGGCGCGGCACAATACAACGTTTGTAACCCCTGACCATCCATGCGCACCAGTTGCAACTTCGCCTGACCGGATGCAATGGCGACAAAGAGAATCCATTGTCCATCCGTCGAAACCTGGGCCTCGCTGATTTCTGTCCTGGGAAGGTTGAGAATCTCAGTTTTACTACCGGTCGTGACATCATAGCGCTTCAACGTGGCAAGTGTAGGCGCATCCGCCGGCCCCTGATTGACAATATAGACGATATTCTGGTCGCTGCCCAGCGCCAATGGCGCAAGCACGGCCGCTCGTCCGCCGCCCGAAGCGGGACAACTGGTCTGTGTTGCCGGCACCGGAGCCGTGGTAGAAACCGTTCCGGGATTTCCATTCCCATTTCCCTTTGGGGTGGGAGTAGAAGTCTTTCCTGCCGGTGTTGGGTTTACAGTCGGTGTCGTGCCACCTCCGGGTGTCGAACCTGTGCCCGGTGATCCACAGGCCACGACCAGCAACGCGATACAGCACAAGAAGAGAGCAATGAGCATTGGATGAGAACGCATACGATACATAATTTTTTCCTTTCAAATCAGACATTCTTTAGAATATAGTTGCTTTCTGATCATCATAAAGGCGCAGGAGACCCCTGGCTTCAGCTATGGGAAGGAATGCGCCCTCTCCTTTCCAGAATGTTTGACAAAAACCTGGTCTATATGACATACTTTTCGCATGAATAGAACGATAATCGTACAACTCAATCCGACGCCAGAGCAGGCGCAAAGTCTGAAGGCAACGCTTGAACACTATAGCGCCTGTTTTAATGCTGTTGCTCAGGAAGGTTTTTCGACTGCCTGTAGCAATGGCGTGGAGTTGCACAAACGCACGTACTATCCGCTGCGTGCCCAGTTTCCTGATCTTCCCGCTCAATTGGTCTGTTCGGCCCGTCTCAAGGCAACGGAAGCGATCAAGTCTGCCCTCACGTGGAAGATCAAGAAGGAAAAGGCCTATGCCAGCAAGGTTGAGAAGGCCAGGAAAGAAGGCAAGCCCATTCCTGTCTTCAAGCCTGTCCGCTGTCCCCACAGCGAACTGGTCTGTATCCGCTATGATCAGCGTTCGTACCGGGTCAAGTGGCAAACGCTCAGCTGTAGTCTTGCCACAGTCAACGGGCGCGTAGAAATGCCTTTCAAGGTGCCACCTCACCTCATGCAGTACGTTGGCTACAACGTGTGTAGTGCTGACCTGTGCTTGCGCCAAGGACGCTTCACGCTTCACATCGTTGTTTCCTTTCCTGAACCCGTTGTTCCTCCTTCTCAGGACGTGATTGGAGTTGATCTGGGTCTCAATCGCCCGGCAGTCACTTCCAACCGACAATTCCTGGGAAAGAAGCGATGGAAAGAGCAGGAACATTGTCTCTTCCGCCTCCAGAGAAAACTGCAAGCCAAAGGCACTCGTTCGGCGAAGAAGCACCTCAAGAAGCTGAACAAGAAACGGTTTCGGCAACGCAGAGACCACGATCATGTCCTCAGTAAACGGATTGTGTCCACTTCCCCTGCAGGCGCTACCATCGTTCTTGAGAATCTGACCAACATCCGAGAGACCTCCAGGATGGGAAGAGGTAAAAAGAACAAGAACGTGAGCAACAAACGACGCTTGCATAGCTGGTCGTTTGCGCAATTGTACTCGTTTGTGCAGTACAAAGCACAGGCACGGGGTATTGCCGTCGTCAAGATTGACCCGCGGCACACCTCGCAGACCTGTTCGCGCTGTAGCTATCAGCATCGCTCCAATCGTCGCTCGCAATCCGTCTTTCACTGCCGCTCCTGTGGCTATCAACTCAATGCAGACCTCAACGCTGCTTACAACATTCGAGAGAAGTACCTTACTTTTCTTGCTCAGGATGGTAGACCCGCCCTGAGTGGGCCGACCTGTCAGGCGGCCTCTCGTGTCGGCTCTTCGGGGCCAGATGCAAGCCCCCGCCTGTAGGCGTGGGGTTCACCTGACTTATACGCTATAAAGGCTAGAATTTATGGGTTCTCCCTCTAATGAGGGGCTTCATAGCAGTCTAGCATGCGGCTTGTGGGAAAACTGTGAGGTGGATCACAAAGCACGTGATACAATATGATGTACTATATTTGACTGTATGCTCGAAAGCCGGTGATCCGCTAGAAATACAGACTCCCTATGAAGAAGTTTATCCGCGGGTGGTTCTTCCGCTGCTTTTCAATATCCGTACTGCTGCTCTGCCTGGCACTTTCAGCTTGCGCCGCGGGGGGCAGTCCGAACGTTACCAGCATGACGCATCCGGCCTCACCATCCCTTACCGCGACTACACGGTCGGCTCAAAGCCAGACCTTTCAACGGCCCATCACGTATGTCGCGTTGGGGGCTTCCGACGCGGTTGGCGTTGGCAGCAACGTGCCAGGATCGCAGGGATACGTGCCATTGATAGCGGCGCATTTGCCAAAGGGCTCGCGTCTGATAAACCTGGGTGTGAGTGGCATCCGGCTGCACGATGCGCTGACGGAAGAATTACCGCTGGCAATTTCGACATCACCCGACCTGGTAACAATCTGGCTGGTAGCCAATGATTTCGTCGACGGTATTGCTTATAACGACTATATGCAAGACCTCAATACGCTGCTGCACCAGTTGCATACGAGGACGCACGCGCGTATCATAATGGCGAATTTGCCTGACCTGACGCGTCTGCCCGCTTTCGCAAACGAGACGACCGCACAGAAAGCACAGATGCTCCAGGCCATTCAACACTGGAATGCTGGTATTGCTCAGGCGGCGGCAAGCTATGGGGTGACGTTGGTGGACCTGTTTCGCCAGGGGAGCAGGCTAACGGCACATCCCGAATATATCAGCTCGGATGGATTTCATCCCAGCGCCGCCGGGTATGTGCAGTTAGCCAACCTCTTCTGGCAAGCGATTGATGGGTAGGGGCCAGATTGATCGCGCCCTATCCCCTGGCCTCAGGTTTCTGAACGCTGAATACTCGTTTCTCCCTTGAGGATGAAGACGATGCGCTCGCAGATATTGGTGCAATGATCGCCAACGCGCTCTAGCTTATGCGCAATCCAGAGCAGGTAGGTGGCGCGCTGCAAGATGCGGGAGTCGTTCTGCAAGGCTGGAATGGCGCGAGCGCCTTCCATCAAGGTCATCAGATCGTGGCGCACGAGATGATAGCGCACATCTACAACATCATCTTCCTCCCAGATATGACGCGCGGCATCGACATCGCGGTTGGCAAATGCGGTCATGGTGCCTTGCAAGACCCGCCGTGCTTCCCGTCCTAATTCAATCATATTGTGTAAGATCGAGGCTTCTGTGACCTGATCCTCCTTGCCATCGCCGCTAATCACTACCTGGGATGCGGGCGTGCCTCGCAGCGGCGTCATGCGCAGGATGATCTGCGCAATCCCGGCGGCGCCATCGCCGGCTCGCTCAAGATCGCCAGCAATAGAGAGCGCTGAGGTGAGGAAACGCAAATCGCGGCCCCCTAAAGGCTGTTGCAGCGTCAATAAGCGAATGGTATGCTCTTCGATGGCCATACGTAGACTATCGATAATGGCATCGGCTTCAATCACCATACCGGCCTGAACCTGGTCACCGGTCTCCAAAGCCTTGAGAGCCTTTTCAAAAGCATTATCTACGTCATTGCCCAACTGTATGATCTGATCGTTCAGTTCCTGTAATTCTCTATCCAGTACCGTTCTTGGCATGCAGAAGCTCCTCCTTATACTCTATTACTTTCGCTATTTTTACCTTCCATATCGATCATAGGAAGGGGTCGATTGACGTGCAGCTCCTCAGGACGACCACAAAGGTTTACTTGTAGGGTCAGGGCCTGGTGCCTGTCCTGCTACCGGACTAGGACAGGGATAAGCCGTCGTCCCTACAGAAGAATATACCACATTTCTTGCAGAAAAGATAGAGTGATATTGGAAATAGTTGTTCTATTCTAAAAGGATAAGTGCAACAAATCCGCGCTCATTGACAGGAAATCCGTCCAGGTGTTAGAGTAACACTGTAGTCTGCCGTTGAACGGCAAAATTATATGAAAGCATGGAAACAATGTCAACGAAACGATTATTAGGTCTCTTCGCCCACCCCGATGACGAGGGGACGATGAGCGGAGCTTTTTTACTATACGGTGCGTCCGGTGTAGAGACAGGGCTGGTATGCGCGACACGGGGTGAGGTTGGTGAGATTGCCGACCCCAGCCTGGCAACACCTGAGAATCTGGGACAGGTGCGCGAGGGAGAGATGCGAGCAGCGGCCCAGGTACTGGGTCTGAACCACCTCTGGTTCCTTGGTTACCGTGATTCGGGCATGGCGGGAACGCCTGAGAACCAGGACCCACGCGCATTCGTCCAGGCTAATCGCGCGGAGGTAGTGGCCAGGCTGGTTGAGATCATCCGCCAATTTCGACCGCATGTGATGGTAACATTCGATGAAACCGGAGGCTATGGGCATCCTGACCACATCGCGATCTATCGTTATACGACGAGCGCCTTCTACGCGGCATCCGACGCGGTGCAATATCCTGAGCTTGGACCTGCGCATGCCGTCTCCAAGCTGTATTACACAGCGTTTCCACGCAGCGCTATAAAGGCTATCGGCGAATGGATGAGGTCGCAGCCACAGGCGCAAGAGATGCAGAGTTCTTTCGCAGGACTCGATCCTGAGAAGCTGGGATTACCCGACGAACAGATCAGTGTGTGGCTGGATGTCGGGAAGTGGCAGGAGGCGAAAGACCGTTCCTGGTCGATGCATCGCACCCAGGCAAACTCTGGCGCGTTTATGGCGCAGATACCGGAGGATCTGCTGCGCAAATGGCGCGGCTACGAGTGCTACCAGCTGGCGGCATCACGTGTCGGGCTAGATGTGCCGGGAGAGAATGATTTGTTCGCGCGGGTACAATAATAGCCGTGTATTGTATTACTTTCTTCCCAGCTTTGCCTTCACAGCACCCACTACAAGATTGACCTCTTCCACCCTCAATAGCAGCACGCTGCCGGTGTAGACAAGGCTCGCCAGTCCGCCTGCTATGATGACTGTGAGCAATGCGCCTGAGAGCCGGTCGAGCGAAAAGAGCGCGATGTGTCCAAGCAAGAGCTGCATTGCCCAGGCTATCGCGCCCATTGCGGCGGCGGCGAGTAGTATCTTGAGAACAGTCGGCAGCATCTTGCGTATGTGTAGGGAACCCATGATTATTCTTAAGAGGATCAGAAGAATAATGGGATGAAGTGAGTTCTGTACGGTGTTGGCGAGGGCAAGCGCGGGCATGCCGACGGTACTCCAGAGGGGCAGGGCGACGGCAAGGTAGCCCAGGATGCTGACGACCCCGATTGTTACCGGAATGATGGTGTTTTTACGCGCATAGAAAGCGGCTATCAAGAGTTGATCCAGGGCCACAAAAGGGAGCTGGTAGGCGTAGTTTTGCAGGGCAATAGCGGTGCGAGCAGCGTCCTCGGCAGTGTAGTTGCGGTGGCGGAAAAGCAGGTCGACGATCGGTTGACGCAGCACAATCAGGCCGACGGCGGCAGGAACCATGAGCAACAGCCCAACGCGGAATCCTAACAGGAGTGTCTCTTTGAAACGCTCGTTGTTGCCCTCGCGCGCGTGCGCCGAAAGCGTGGGCAGGACGGCAAATGAGAGGGCCGCGGCGACTAATCCGACCGGGAATTGTATGAGCGTGGTTGCCAGGCGCATGGCGGTGTAGTTGGCAGCGCCGCAGGTTCCCGGGTGGATAGGGAAATTCGCGATGATGCCGCAGGGAGTGCGCGACGCCAGGTTTTGATCCAGGTAGATCAGGCCCATACTGACTAAAAAGCTGAACGCGACCGGGATGTAGAGTTTGACGATACGGCGCAGGGCAGGCTGTTTCAGGTCGAGTACGAACATGTAGGGCAGGCGCTGGTTGCGTATGCCGGGCAGGAGCAAGGCAATTTCCCCCGCCGCGCCAACCAGGACTCCGATAGCGAGGCCCAGGTAACCATAGTAATGCGCTCCAAGCAGACTACCGGCGAGAGCGCCAAGGATGATACCGACATGATAAGAAGCGGTGGCAAAAGCGGGCCAGCCAAATTCTTTCAGGGCATATAATGCCGCCAATAGCACGGCAAACGGCCCCAGAGCCAGCAGCGAGAAGAAGATGATCTGCGCGAACTGCAAGGTGAGTTGCTGTTGAGCGAGCGGATATCCGGGCACCAGAATAGTATCGACGAACCAGGGCGAAATAAAGACGAAAGCGACTCCGGCACAAAACATAACCAGCAGGACAAGGTTGACGATAGTAAAGACGAGGCGCCGCAGTTCATTGCGCTTTTCGGGCGCAGCGTAATCATTGAAGGTGGGGATCAGGGCGCCGGAGACGGAGCCATTCACCAGGAAGTCATTGAAGGTCTGGGCCGGTAACAACGCGGAGTTGAAAGGGCCGGCTACCCCGGTACCAAATGAGGCGACAACGATCTGGCGCACCATACCCATAATGCTGCTGCCCAGGTTGCCAAGCATTACCAGCGAGGCCGATTTCGCGATTTCACGCCGCTCGCTTGGCGCGGCTTTTTCCGGTGGACCCTCTATAATCGGAACGCTCTGTTCAGATATTCCTGTTGAGTTTAATGGGATAGCTTCAGGTTGTTCATTCACAGATTCTTTGGCCATTATGTATTGTTCTCCACTACGGTAGAAATTTTTTATTATGCATTCGTAGGGATTCTTCGCTGCGCTCAGAATGACAGGCCTGCGGCATGCCATAGGCCTGTCATTCTGAGCGCAGCGAAGAATCCTTATAACGATTGGACGAGGGAAGTTGCTTGATGGTTGCGATTAATTTTGTCGTGGAATGATCTGGTAGATAGGCGATCAAACGCACAACTCCCCCGTATTGCTGCACCACTTTTGCCTCAGGCAAACGGCCGGTATCCGGCACGCCGCTCTGTTCCATGCCATAATCGCCGCCCTTGACGTAGATCGCGGGTCGCAATAGTGCGAGCAATTCGCTGGCCGTCGGTTCGCTAAAGATCGTCACATAGTCTATACACGTTAAAGCTGCCAGTATTTCGGCACGTTCCTCTTCTGGTACCAGGGGTCTACCCGGTCCCTTGAGCACGCGGGTGCTGGCATCACTGTTCAGTCCCACAATGAGAAAATCCCCCAGGTCGCGCGCCTCTTCAAGATAGCGCACGTGCCCCAGGTGCAGGAGATCGAAGCAGCCGTTCGTGAAGACGCCTCGTTCGCCCACTTCCTGCCTGCGCCGCACTTCAGCAGCAATTTCCGGCCGGGCGAGTATTTTTTGACGGGCAATATGTGCCTGGTTCACACAAGAAATCCTTTCGCCTTTTCAGGCCTGACTTTTCGGCTAGTATAGCATATCTATGCTACTTTGTTGTATTTGAAACCGGAGATTCTCCGCTTCACTCAGAATGACTTGCCCTTGTGCTGTAGTTCAAACAAGAGATTCTTCGCTTCGCTCAGAATGACACGCTTGCGTGCAAGCGTGTCATTCTGAGCGAAGCGAAGAATCTCTCGCGCACTCCTGGGTGCTCACCAGATGCCACTTTGTTGCATTTAAAATCGGGTGCTGGTGACATCCACACTAGCAGCTTGCTACATGTCAGATGAATATATGACTATTCTCCCCGCTATTGCGTTTTGCTGAGAATTTTTGTTATACTTGCAATAAATGTGAGTCGGCAGATTTTACATAGTGTAGAGCTTTGGTCAGGCCTCTTATGCATTGCACGCGGCATACGAAAAGATGCGCAGGCCGCCAGTTAAGTTATGTAACGGAGGTATTTCTTATGAGTGATAGCGCTGTACAGACTACTACGACATCACCGCACATATCTATGCACGGCACCCGCTCGCATGGTGCTCTGGATGCCGATATCATCATCAAAAACGCGCCTGACCCCGTTTTCGTTTCTGACCTGGAAGGAAAGATTCTCTCGGCCAACGATGCCGTCTACGAGTTGTTGGGCTTCCGCACCGACGAAGTGCTGGAACAATCCCTCTCGCGCTTCATCAGTCCCGAAGAAACCAGAGAGTTTACCGCCGCCTTACGCGAGGTCATCGAGCGCGGCGCAACGCGCAATGCGCGCCTCAATCCACGCAGCGCTTCCGGCGAGGTCATCCCTACCAGCTTGAACGCTTCCGCCTTGCGCGATGCTGACGGGCGGGTGATCGGCGCCATCGGTATCCTGCGTGACATGCGCGAACTGGACAAGGCACGCGCCTATGCAGACAGCCTGATCAAGAACGCGCCTGACCCCGTTTTCGTTTCTGACCTGGAAGGAAAGATTCTCTCGGCCAACGATGCCGTCTACGAGTTGTTGGGCTTCCGCACCGACGAAGTGCTGGAACAATCCCTCTCGCGCTTCATCAGTCCCGAGGAAACCAGAGAGTTTACCGCCGCCTTACGCGAGGTCATCGAGCGCGGCGTTATCCGTAATACACGCCTGAACCCGCGCAGCGCTTCCGGCGAGGTCATCCCTACCAGCTTGAACGCTTCCGCCTTGCGAGACACCTATGGAAATGTGATTGGCGCCATCGGTATCCTGCGTGATATGCGCGAACTGGATAAGGCGCTGGCATATTCGGACAGCCTGATCAAGAACGCGCCAGACCCGGTCTTCGTCTCCGACTTGGAAGGAAAAATCTTACAGGCCAACGACGCGGTTTACGAACTATTAGGCTTCCGTCCCGACGAAGTGTTGGAACAATCCCTCTCGCGCTTCATCAGCCCTGAAGAAACGCGTGAATTCCTGGCCGCTCTACGCGAGGTCATCGAACGAGGCGTGACGCGTAATGCGCGTCTCAATCCACGCAGCGCTTCCGGCGAAATCATTCCCACCACGCTTAACGCTTCCGCTTTGCGCGATACGGATGGTAAAGTGATCGGCGCTATCGGTATCCTGCGTGATATGCGCGCTTATGAAAAGGTGGTGCGCGACCTGCAGGAATCGAAGGCTGAACTGCAGGAAAAAATTCTCGACCTGGAGAAATTCGAAGAGGTGGTCGTGGGACGCGAGTTGAAAATGATCGCGCTTGAAAAAGAGATCGAGAACTTGAGACGCGAACTGGACAAGGTCCTGCGAGGATGATGTATATGACTATTGCTCAGGAGCGCCTACCAGGCACCATTTCATACGCAGAGATGGGCCTGGAGGATCTCCAACGCGAATATGCACGCCTGGTAGAGCAGAAGAATGCCCTGGAATTACGCGTGCGCAAAAGCGAGGAGCGACGGCGCGCCCTCATGCATATCTTGAGCGATTTGAATACCCTCAACCGGAAACTTGCCGACCAGCGCAAAGCCATGATTCATATTCTGGCCGACTACGAGCAGGATCGCAGCCGGCTGGCCCGCCAAACGGAGCGTTTAGATAATTCACGCCGTGCCCTCATGCACATCTTGCAGGACTCGTACCAGTCGAATCTGCGCCTGGAAAATAGCCGCAAAGCCATGATTCACATCATGAGCGATCTCAAGGAAACGACGGAGGAGGTGCAGCGGCGCGAACAGGAATTGCGCGAAAAGCAGGAACAGCTGGTGCAGGCAGGAAAGCTGGCAACACTCGGAGAACTGACCACCGGCGTCGCCCACGAGCTGAATAACCCGCTGAACAACATTGGCCTGTTCATAGGCAACGCCATCGATCTGATTGAGCTTGGCATGGCGGATACAAATCCTGAACAAATCCTGCAAGAATTGCACAGCGCAATGCAGCAAGTGCGCAAGGCCACAGAAATCATTTCGCACCTGCGTACTTTTGGACGCGCCGCTTCGTTTAGCCATGAGCCGGTAGACATTACGCAGGTCATCCAGCGCTCGATCTCGCTTATGCAGGAACAACTGCGGCTGCGGCAGATCGAAGTAGAGATGGATTTTCCCAAAGATGGGATCGTCGTGATCGGCAACGCCATCCAGCTGGAGCAAGTCTTCATCAACCTGCTCACCAATGCGCGTGACGCCATGGTCGATGTCCCATACAAGGCCATCATCATCACCTGCAGAGCGCAAACAGATAGTGTGGAAATTCGTTTTCGCGATACCGGGCCGGGTATACCGCCAGGACTGGAACAGCGCATCTTCGATCCGTTCTTCACGACAAAGGAAGTTGGAACAGGTACCGGCCTGGGGCTTTCCATCACCTATGGCATCATTAAGGAACACCAGGGCACGATCATCGTCCAGAACCACGAGGAGGGTGGCGCCCTTTTCTCAATACAACTGCCGTTAAATCTGGATAAATCGTGAGGTATCGGGTATGACAGACAGACCACACATACTTATCGTAGATGATGATCCAGCACTACTGCAGGCGCTACCTCAAACGCTATACCTGCGCATCCCAGGCGTACTGGTGGATACCAGCGATTCAGCTTTAGAGGCGATTCGGCAGATACAAGAACACGACTATGACGCCATAATAAGCGACATCAAGATGCCCGGCATGGATGGACTGGCGTTACTGACAAAGATCAAGGAACTGCAGCCTGAGACACCCACTTTACTGATTACCGGCCATGGCGAACACGAGCTTGCGATTCAGGCCCTGCGAGGTGGAGCTTACGACTACATTCAGAAACCTATTGACCGCGAATACTGTACCAACGCCTTACGCCGCGCTATTGAAATGCGCCAGCTACGACGCCAGGTTAAAGAACAGCAACTGGCCCTGGAAATGTATGCCATGTCTCTCGAGCAAAAGGTGCAGGAGCGCACTGCCGAACTCATGCGAGCTAACGCGGCAAAGGATGAATTTCTCAATGTTGTCTCGCATGAACTCAAAACTCCTCTAGCGAGCATGAAAGGCATGATCCAGCTCTTGCACCGTCAATTTGTGCGCGAGGGTTCGGATAACCTGCGCAGTGTGGAGCTAATAGAGCGCTCTATCCATCGCATGGAAATGCTGGTGAAGGATTTACTGGATATTTCTCTCATTGAGACGGACAAGCTTGTCCTGCGCACCCAGCGCAGCGATATATCCGCGCTCTGCCAGGATACACTGGATGAATTTATGGCAGGAACTCATCCAACGCCACTTCTCACACTGCAAGCTCCTGAAGAACCCATCAAAGTCGAGCTAGACGCTGATCGCATCGGCCAGGTGATCCTCAATTTGCTATCAAATGCGTACAAATATTCACCCCCAGGCTCTCCAATTGCTGTGATAGTTGAACAAAACGGAGATGTGTGCAGGATCTCTGTGCATGATAAGGGACTAGGAATACCGCCCGAGCAGCAAGCGCATATTTTTGACCGCTTTTATCGCGTCCCCGGCAATGAAGTACAAACAGGCTCGAATGTTGGATTAGGATTAGGCCTTTACATTTCAAACAAGATTGTGGAACAGCATGGCGGGCGCATCGACGTACAAAGTACTCCCGAAGAAGGCAGCACTTTTTCCATCGTACTGCCCCTATCCATGTATACCGGGGATAGCAAGAACGGCTATCAGACGAGTTCCAGCAGCGTATAAGTAACCAGGACCATACAAGAATCCAGGGCGACCACCAGGGTACGCCCTGGTAGCTCTCACATAATCGCCTTCATCAATTCTTCCGGCGTATTGCTGGCGCATCCCAGGCGACGCACGACCAGCGCGGCGGCGGCGTTGGAAAGGTAGGCAGCTTCGGCAAAGCTGGCGCCGGCAGTCAGGGCAAGCGTAAAGGTTGCGGCCACGGTATCGCCCGCCCCGTTGGTATCGACGATTTCGCTGCCGTGATCCAGGTGATGCACAGGCAGATGTAGGGGAGGCCGGTCTACCATAAAGAGGCTCATACCCTCTGCTCCACGAGTGACCAGAACGCTCCGGGCATTGCTACCCTCTAGCAGTCGCTGCCCGGCTGCATTCAACTCAGCTTCGGAATTAATCGTCGTGCCCAGCGTGAGTTCGGCTTCGGGTTGATTGGGCGTGAGAGCGGTGGCGCCCTGGAAACGGAAGAGAGAACCATGCGAGTCAACCACCACCACTTTATTCAGTTCTCGCGCCAGGGGAATACAGCACTCAATGATCTGCGGGCTGATGACGCCGTTTTCATAATCGGAAAGCATCACGGCATCCATCTGCGGCAATACTTGACGGATGTAGTCAATAATCGCGCTCCGGTGCGGTTCGCCCACTTCTGACGTATCGACGCGGTCGATACGCACGATATGCTGCTGCACAATCTGCGGACTACCGGCTATAATACGCGTCTTGGTTGAAGTCGGGCGCTGTGTATCGGTCAGCAGGCATTCCTGGTGCATGCCCAGTTCCTGAATGGCCCGGCGCAACCGCTGACCGGGCAAATCATCTCCAACAACACCGGCCAGGAAGACCTCTGCGCCAAGAGTGCAGGCATTCACAGCCACATTTGTTGCTCCCCCAGGCACAGTGCGTTCCTCGTTGAGTTCCAGTATCAGAACCGGGGCCTCACGAGCTATGCGTGTGGGCCTGCCGATCAGATATTCATCGGCGACCATATCTCCTATCACCAGCACACGCTTGCCCGCGAAATCCTCAACCAGCGAACGCAATCGCTTTCTGGCTATATGAAATTCAGCATCCATGCTTCCTACGACCTTTCAGTAAAATCAACGCGATGAAACGCGGTATTGCCAGCATACGCTGCCAGCGCCATGGCTCACGATAGAGACGATAGAGCCACTCGAGCCCCATGCGCTGCATGATGAGCGGCGCGCGGCGCTGGCGACCCGAAAGGAAATCAAATGCTCCACCCACTCCCATGGCTACAGCCACGGGTAAGCGTTCAAGGTTACGATAAATCCAGAGGTCTTGCGCCGGAGCGCCATAGGCGACACATAGCACATCGGCCCTTGCTGCGCGTATACGTTCAATGATGGCATCTTCCTCGGACACAGCAGGTGAACCCGCGTAGGTGCCTGCTATCTCCAGGACCGGCGCAAGCTCTTGCAAACGCGCTGCCGCCAGCTCCGCAACGCCTGGAGCGGCGCCTAGCAAATAGAGGCGATACCCGGCCTTCGCGCAGCCCCTGGCCAGGGCTACCAGCGTATCGGTACCGGTAATACGTTCAGGGGTAGGACAACCTATATAGTGCGTAGCCCAAACAACACCTATACCATCGGCAATGACTAGCGCGGCAGAATTAATAGCTTTGCGGAAGAGTTTGTTGCGCTGCGCCGCCATCACAAATTCGGTGTTCACGGTAATGACTTGCCGGCATGACAATGTATTATTGCTGGCGCGGCGCAGGGCAATGAGCCGCTCAATAACATCGAGCGCTTGCTGCTGCGAAAGACGGTCTACCCGCACACCGAGAACATAGGTAGACGCGAGAGGAGTTTGTTCAGACATAAATGGAAGCTACCAATGAATGATTTCAGACTCGGCATCCGTTACCAGGATATCAGGTCGTGTCTCTTCTATATAACGCCGCACATGGCTCAAAATTTCGTCCGCGTGCTGGCTGCTATTGCTGATGCAGCTCACGCCAAGTTTAGCGATCTGCCAGCGATCCTGCTCATCGACCTCGGCAATCGCCACCTCAAATTGATTGCGCACCCGCGCCAGCACGGATTTGACAATCTGCCGTTTGTCTTTCAACGAATGGCACATGGGCAGGTGCAATGTGATTTGACTGACGCCGACTATCATGTTGATAGTATAGAGCAAGGACGGATGAAGTTGCAAACGGGATGCCTTCTTTGGTAGGGATTCTTCGCTGCGCTCAGAATGACATGTCCCGGGACATGTCATTCTGAGCGCAGCGAAGAATCCCTACCAAAGTCCTGTGTAATCATCTTTCCTTTGCAATCTCGACGCATCTGTACGACTCTGGTACAATGTGTAAAAGATATGGTACAAAGGAGAAGCTCTCATGGCTGAAACAGATACATCAACCGGCGGGAAACCGGCCCTGCCGATGCAGGGAGTGCCGCAACCCTCAAGAGACGAGGTATTGGGCCTGCCTCGCGTTCACATATCCACCCACCCTGTGATGGCACACAAAATGACCGCGCTGCGCGATAAGAATACACCGCCGCCTGAGTTTTACCGCCTGGTGAAGGAGATCGGCGCATTGCTGGCTTATGAGGCAACCGCGAACCTGGCACTGGAGCCTGTGGCTATCGAGACCCCTCTGGAGCCGATGGTTGGTCAGCGGCTGGCAGGTGGCATCGGCGTGACTCCCATCCTGCGCGCGGGGCTGGGACTGGCAGAGGCTTTCCGCGAAGTCATTCCCGATGTACAGATCTGGCACCTGGGTCTGAGGCGCGACGAGAACACACTGCAGGCGATGGAATACTACAACCAGCTTCCTCATCGTGTAGACCTGCAGGTTTGCTATGCCGTCGATCCGATGCTGGCAACCGGCGGCTCGGCCATCGATGCCATCAATATTCTCAAACGGCGCGGCATCCCTCGCCTCTCTTATGTCGGTATCATAGCGGCGCCCTACGGTCTGCTCAAGCTGTCCCAGACGCATCCTGACATCGATATTTATATAGCAGCGCTGGACGAGAGCCTTAATGATCGCGGCTACATCATGCCAGGCCTGGGCGACGCGGGAGATCGCCAGTTCGGCACATTTTGAGCCGCCTTATCATTCAAACCAGAAGAACAGATAGATAATGCCAATTCCATATATACCCGATCCCAATACCGGCGACAACCAGGAGCCGGAAGAATATAGAGCGTACCAGGAGCCAGAAGCACCTGCTTTCGATCCCCTGACAACAGAAGAACCCGAACTACCGGTACCTATAGAGGATGAGCCACCTTTACCTGTCTCACTTGAAACACAGTTGCCACCGGAGGCGCGGAGTGAGGCCAACGGCGGCCCGCTGGGCTGCTGCCTTGGTGTAACCATTGGCCTGTTTTTTAGTGTTTTCATTGGCGTCGTCGGCTTCGGCGGCGACCTGGCCTATGTCCTGAGTTTTGTGCTGCCCTTTAACGCGCTTACCGATATTCGCATCGCCACAGGTGTAATCGCAGTGATAGGTGCGGTGCTGTGTGGCTATTTTGGTTGGAGAATCGGCAAAAGTATTTACCGCGAGTACGAGCCGCCCGTTATAAAAGAGAGAAACAAAAAACGCAAGGCGAGACCAAACGCAAAAAAGCCCAAGTTGGATCCGTACAAAAATTTCTAAGAGGGGAAATGCATGCGTGTCGTTATTTTCTGCGATATGGAAGGAATCTCCTGTATCGAGACCTGGGAGCAAGTTTCAGCCGGGAAACCATTCTACGAAGAGAGCCGCAAACTCTATACCGATGAGATGAATGCGGCCGTGCGCGGTGCTCGCGCTGCTGGTGCCAGCGATATCACGGTAGTCGATTGTCATGGCGCGGGAGGCGCATACAGTTTCAAGAGCTTTCTACCGGACCGCCTGGAATCGGGCGCGCAATACGTCTTTGGCTATCCCTGGGCGCGTTATATCCAGCCTTTCGAGCAGGGCTGCGACGCTATTCTATTCGTTGGCGCGCACGCCATGGCCGGTACGCCCGATGGCGTCCTCTGCCACACCGTCTCCTCAGAGTCCTGGTACAACGCCTGGATCAACGACACGCTGGTCGGCGAAAGCGGCATACTGGCAGCGGTAGCCGGTTGCTGGGACGTACCCGCCATCTTCGTTTCCGGGGACGAGGCCACCTGTCGCGAGGTAACGGCGCTGCTCGGCGAAGGCGTTGTGACGGCACCCGTCAAGACAGGTCTGGGCCGTTTCTCGTCGCGCAACATGGCCCCCAGAGATGCCTGTTCTTTAATCGAAATGCGCACCGCCCAGGCCATCAGCATGAAGCAACACTGGCCCGCGCCTTATAAGCCCCAGGGTCCGGTGACGTTTCGGGTCGAACTGGCTACACCCGATAGAGTCAATGATTTTGTGGGGAGAACCGGCGTGGTAGTTGAGGGGCCACGCACGGTTTCTTCGACGGGGGAGAATTTCTGGCAGGCCTGGGATCAGTTCTGGTACCGGAATTAGGTTTCACCGACACTATCAATCGGCCTGTAGAGCCAATTCACAAACACATACCAGGTATCTTTCAGTAGAATACAGCAGTCTTTTGCTCCATTTTACAGCAGGGCTTTTCGCATTTGCTAAGGATGGGTTTTGTGAAAGAAGAGTCAGACTTCATCAGATACTTGCATAGATGCTTGTGCTTCCGATCCACTATGTGAAGCGGCCCGGCGCTCAAGCGTTAATCCCTTGGCGGGTGCCGGTAAAATGTAGGTTTTTACCCAGGACAAATGTGGAAAAGACCATAGAAGTGAACTCGATTGTCAGGTATCATATCGATCAAGAACGAATGGCCCGCTTGCCACTAGAGCCGGGCGGTTCCAGGCAGGAACAAATCACAAGAAAGGTCGTATTCTCATGATTCGATTACTCATTCTCTTACTGACCAGGCGTTGGGGCCTGATCGTGTGCGGCGTCATTCTAGTTATCGCCGGACTGATCTGGGGAGCAGTGGGGTCGCACCAGGTTACTTACGAAACCAGCCAGCCAAACACTAACTATCATATCGGCAGTGGCTCGGAGACGGGCAACATTTACATCAATGCCGATGGGTCCTCGGACTACTTCGTTGCGCTCAACGGAAGTTTTGGCCGGTCGGTCGCCCAGAGCGACATCGATAACTCCACCGCGATCAGCTTTGTTGCTCGCACAGACACAACCAGTGTCGATCTGAATGTAAACGGCACAACCGTCAATGAGGCCCATCAGATTGAAAAGCTGGTCTTTTACGATAGCAGCGGCAACGTGCTGGGAACCTATACCACGAGCGAGTACCTTGCCAACCCGAATGGGTTTTATGACAACGAATGGTTGAAATCGATCTGGTTGATCATCGCCGGCGCGATTCTGGGTGTTCTTGGACTGGTCTTGCCCATGTTCAGGAAGCGACCGCAGGTAGCAAGCCCGGTCTTTACCGGAGCTGTTGGCGCACAGCCCGCTCAACCCTACTCGCCGTATCAAGCACCAACTGTTTATGGGCAGCCTTATCAGGGACCGCAGGCGGCGCCTGATCCATACGGACAGGCCTACCAGGGGCCGCAGCAGTATCCACAACAATACCCACAGGCCACGCAATATCCATCACAGCAGCCGGGCAACCAGCCGGGATATAATCCTTACCAGCAACCGCCTCAGGGGTGAGAGCGCGGGCAGGAATTTGAGAGTTCTGTTTTGTCTCTAAAGTCCTAAGTACAATCAGATAACGCCTGTGAGATTTTATGCGGGCGGTTTACCTGTAGATGTGGGCGAGTTTTCATTCGTAGGGAATGCCTGATTGTAGTTGGAACCCATATACGTATGAAGTTAAAAACTTCACTCTCATACGTATATGGGCATTTGGAATCCTTACGCCTAAGTTTTAAAAGTAACTAATCGGTTGACCATACTTGTACAATTCCACTGCTAAAACCAGCGGCGATGCGAGTACCATCCGGTGACCAGGCCACGGATAAAACCTGACCTGATTCTACAAACGAATTGCCTAGATCAAGAATAGCAACATCCTCTCCTGTCGTAGAATCATACACCTTCAAGGCCTCTGCTGACATACTTCCAATAACGATATAAGAGGCATCAGGCGACCAGCTTATTGCATACGTTCTGAATGGACTGTTATCGCAAAGTACGACATTGCCTCCCGTATTCGCATCCCAAATCTGTACTGTTGAATTTTTTCTGAGCAATCCATCCTCTTCAGCAGCATTAACCCTATCACTCCCGGAAGCAATTCTTTTGCTATCAAATGACCAGCATAGTGTGATGACTGTATTGGAATGGCCACGATACATGAGTACGTCGTTTCCCGTAATTGCGCTCCAAACTCTTACGGTCTTATCATCACTACCAGAAGCGATATATTTACTATCAGGTGACCATGATACTGCTTCTACCGGACCAGCATGTCGTTTATACACAACAGAGGTATCTCCAGTGAAAGCATTCCATATTCGTACTGTCTTGTCCTCACTTCCTGACACGATTTGAGTGCTATCTGGCGCCCATCCTACTGACCAGACGATACCAGTATGACCGAAATATGTCAATATTTCGTGGCCGGTATTGGCATTCCATATTTTTCCACAGTTATTTTCAGTGCCAGCAGCAATATACTCACCATCAGGTGACCAGGCCATTGTCACTACAGAGTCAGATTTGGTAGAGAGAGTCAAAATATGTGAACCATTAGTAGGATTCCATATCTGTACTGTACCATCATATCCACCGAAAGCGATTTTGCTACTATCAGGTGACCATGCTAAGGCCCTTACACCGCTCTGATGACCAGGGTAGGTTATAAGTTTTCCACCACTCCTCCTGCCCCATATCTTTATGGATCGAGCTAAATGAGCTCGGGCTTTATTATCTCGGTAAGCTAGACTCCATAAGGACCCATCTTCGTCTTGTATAGAATAATTTTCCATATTCAACCTCCCATGATAATAAACTCTCGTTCATTAAAAAACAACCATGCAGAAGATAATTGCTATCTCGTTGTTCTTCATCTCAAACCCTGCATTTTATTTCATCATTATACCATTTTAAGTCACAACCCAGGTGAATAGCGCGGTTTTATTAACTGAGGGTAATTGAGCAAAGTGCGCATAATTTCATGATTTCCGCCTTCTGGATTTCATTCGGTTCTGTATTCTAATTTCTTTATGTGTTTTTAATTTACTTCCTCATCAATATCATTTATGCTCGCTATGCTATTTTACGCCAGCAATTGAATAAGAGGAGGTTACATGACCAAAAACACCAGTACCCCTTTGCCGGGAGAAAGAAAAGCGCATAGTTTACTGATCAGTTTTCCTCTAGCACTTGTCATTTTTATGTTTGTACTAGGAACTATTATCAGTATATTTGCTCCAGTTGCTCACGCTGGCTCATTAACTGATGTAGGAAGGCATTCTGGCTGAACTATTTTATATGACGGGAAGTATTTCTCTGTACGATCGCACCAGAAACTCAATATCCCAAATGGTATACCTGGTACCATCCCGTGCATTGGAGTATCTATATGGGATCAGAATTACGCTCCCCATGAGATTAAAGCGACCATGGATCTCACAAACAACTGCTCCGGCGGCCTTACAAACACCTATTGGAGTGTTTACACAGTAATTACCTGTGGTCCTGGTCAAATTCCAGGTCCTGGTGGTAAAGGGGGTCCTATTATTTTAACCAAGGGACAAAGCGTAACAGTTTTTCAGGAAGAAGGAACTGTTACTTGCCTTCATGATGGGATTCCTGTTTCTTGGAGTGCAACTACTAATGGAAGTGCAGATGGTAATATTTCAGGCACCCAAGATGTTGGCGTCGGTAGTGGCTCCACGACTATAGATGGTTTCTGATTACAAAGTAATGTATCCAACTTATCTTTGAATAAGTAAACATAATACTAGCGGAGCTTGTTCGGAAAACTGACTTGTATCCCAGGTGGAGATTTCCGAACAAGCTCTTAAAATTTTTCTCAAAATATTAACACATCTTAAAACAACTTCCCCACTCGAAAAGAAGCATCGCAGCTTATTTCCGCACGTTGCTTCACAAATCCCGCCGCTGAAAACCGTATTGCCCCTGTCATAGGCAGCGTAATGCAATGCTTATACGTATGTGGATACTTGAATACCTCCATCAGCACCAAAATCGCCACGTGTCTTGACTATTCCCTAACACATCCTTGGTGGCGGCGGGCAAGTATAAGCTACCGCATGACTGGCGCTGAAGCCTGCATGCTGGAAAGGGTCACCTGAACGCGCCATGCTAATGGACCAGCTCAACAGAGCTACTAGCAGGACCAGGGCAAGACCAACGATAAGCAGTGTTCTTCGAAGTGATATGGTCATGGTTCACTCCTTTTCTGTCTCAATAGTTGAGCAATATTCAGACTTTCCTGCTCAAGTATAACATATCGTAGAGCAATTCTTTAATGGGAAGACTCACTTACAAATCCCGCTTCTGAAAGCGTATCGCCCCTCCAATCGGGAGCGCAATGCAGTACAGTATGGCCCAGGCGAAGAGCGCAGGGGCTATCGGCTGGATCGAGGTAAAGGGCGTATTCAGGCTGAAGAGCAGGCCGCGTTCCTGTACCAGGCTGAATACGAAGGAGGGGACAAGGTAGTATGAGGCGCCGTGCCAGAGGGCATCGGTTGGAATTACCAGATTGACGAAGGTGATGATATTCTGCGTCGTTTGACCCTGCGACGTGGTAATCAGCTGCACGAAGCTGGCCAGGGGCGCGCCGATAAACATCATGATCGCAATGGCCCCGTTGACAAGGGTAGGGAAGATTGTGCTGCCCAGCGTGGTGAGAGCCAGCAAGACGAGCGTACTCATTTCGATCATGCCCAGCGCGGGCAGGGCATTTTCAGGGAAGTAGCCCGTGCGCCAGAAGATGATGCCCAGGAAGGTGAAAAAGAGCATCGCCGTGTAGATGGTCAGGATCAGCGCGTAGCCCAGCCACTTGCCGAAGATGATCTCGGCGCGATGCAAAGGCTTCGAGACAACGACGGAAAAGGTATTCGCCTCTATCTCGCCGGAAGTCATGTTGATGCTCAGCACGATGGTCAAGGCCCCGCTGAGCAGATAGGCGGCCCATACCGATAGAATAGAAATAACGACGTCAAATTCCAGCAAGAAGAGCTGTGGGTCGGAGTGATTTGGAGCATTCGCGAGCTGGATCGAATAGGCGGCATTGAGCATGAGGGCGAACACCGCCAGCAGCAAGATATTCAATACCAGCATCGCCAGCAGGAGCCAGCGATGAAAGGCTTCCTGAATGGTGAAGCGTGTAATCAAGAGCAATCCCATGATATATTTCCCTCTATGAAGGACAGGCACAAGGCCCTGTCCCTACAGCATGAAATTAATTGCCTGCTTTCAAAGCATCGATCGTATCGAAGAAGATTTGTTCGAGCGAGAGGCGGCGCGGCGCCAGTGTGTAGAGACGCGCCCCGCAGGCATAGACGATGTCCGCGATATCGGCTGATTGCCCCTCACGCTGAACCTCGACCTGGAGGCTGTTCGGGTCATCCTCTTGCATTTCTATAGAGAGCGCGACAGATTTGAGACGCAGGAGCAATTCCTCTGTAACCTGGCTGACGCGCACCTCAAAGACCTTTCTCTTGTCGAACAATTCGGCAGGCGCGCCAACTTTCAAGATACGTCCCTGGTTGATGATGGCGACGCGGTCGCAGATGGCTTCGACATCGGCCAGCAGGTGCGAATTGAGGAAGATGCTGGTGCCCTCTTCCCGCAGTTCGCGCAGCAGTTCGCGCATATCACGCTGGCCGACAGGATCAAGGCCGGACACGAGTTCATCGAGAATAACCAGGTCCGGCTTGTTGATGAGGGCCTGGGCCAATCCGATGCGCTGCAACATACCCTTGGAAAATGTGCCCAGCTTCTGATGATCGCGCCCGGACAAACCCACCATCTCCAGCACTTCTGTAATGCGTTTTTCCAGCGTTGCTCCTCGCAGACCATAGAGCCGACCGTGAAATTCGAGAAAGTCATGCGCCTTGAACCAGCGATGGAAAGAGGGGAATTCGGGTAAATAACCAATGCGCCGGCGCGATTCTACGTGATTGATCGGCTGGCCCAGCACGCGCACCGTGCCTTTTGTGGGCGCGACCAGCCCGGTGAGTATCTTCACTACAGTGGATTTTCCCGCGCCGTTTGGCCCAAGAAAGCCGAAAGCCTCGCCCCTGTAGGTGACAAGGCTGATATCATCGACCGCGATGATCTGCTGGTAGACCTTGCGCAGTCCCTGTATTTCTACCGCGGGCAGGCGGCCATTACCATTCATAGCAGGCGAGGGCGACCGCGAAGGGTCGCCCTTACTATACACCGGTGGGCCTACCGGCTCCTGATTTGTGGCAGATTTGCTATTCAATTGCATGTATCACTCGCCCTCTAAACTAACGAATTGGCCGATCTCAATAACTGATTGGTATCGGAAACGGTGCCACCGACGGCGTAGATGATATTTCCTGTTTGCCACACAACCGCGCTGCCAGCAGGAAATTGCTTGAACTGCTTAATAGTGGTCGAGATGTTCCGGGTGAGCAACAGTCCGCTGGTGCCATGTACGGTGATGGTCTGGGAATTGATGCCCGACGGAACCGGCAACGGTACGACGCCGCTGCTCAGGTCGATTTGCTTGAGCTGCGCTACAAGCTGGGAAGGCAGGCCAGGAAGCGAGAGCGCGACATTGCGCAATTCCTCAAGCGTTGCGCTACCGGTGGCGCGTATCAAGGGGCTGGGAATTTCCATGATCATGAATTGGGTATCGGCCCCGTTTCCGTATGAAATCGCCACACCCGCGCTAATTGTTAGCTCAAAGGTCGCGCCATCCAGATTGGCCGGAATGTTGACGTTGCCATAGCCATTCTTTGAGAAGAAGGCGCGCGCTTTGCTGGCATTGAAGGTAAAGGTAGCCTGCCCGGCGCTCATCACACTGAAATCAGGGGTGGTGGGAATGCCGCGCGGCAGGTAGTGGGGCAGCAAGATGGGGAAGTTGACCATGCGAGCGGCCTGCGCTTCCGTCAGACCATCCTGGGTTTGTAAGCTGCCGGGCTGAACCTGCAAGGTTCCCAGGTCCTCAAACGATGGAATTGGACGCGAGGCCAGCGTCTGTATGTCTTGCTTCGTGACCTGCACGGTCTGGAAATGCTGCACGCGGAAGAGCGAGAGAAACTGGCTTGCTAACGCGCCGCCATTGGGTACCAATATCAGCACAATCAATACGGCCGCTACAGCCGCGACCATCCAGCTGCGAGGAACGCGATACCATTTGCGCGCTTCGGTCTTCCTGGCGGGCAAGACCTGGACTGTTGCTCGCCTGGCCGGTTCAGGTGTTTCATCAAGAGCAACCTGAGAGAGCCCATATACGGGGATCTCTTGCCGGCTATCCAATTGCAGGCCTGTTTCCCCGATTCCATTTGCTCCCATTCCAGGAGTTGCAGCGAGGATGATTTGCTGGATCATAGCGACATCGGCGGGCCGTGCAAGGGTATGGTCTTCATCCTGATATACCGCATTGATTTCCAGGATCATACGCTCCAGGGCCTGATTCTGCTCGGCCTCGCTCAACACGGTGGCAATAGTATCGACGTCGCCGTTCTCCATAGCGCAGATGTAGCGCTGTAGAATCTGAGCATTATGCTGCATAGCAGGGGTCAGTTGCTCATTCATGGCTTTCTCCTTCCTGATTGTTCATATGTTGTTCGCGCCAGGCTAAACGCAGGCGTTTCAAGGCGCGGTGCAATCTTACACGCGCCGCGGCAGGTGTAATACCGAGCTTCTCCGCCAGGGCTTCTCTCTCAAAGCCATAGAGGAACGCCAGTTGTAAGAGTTGTTGATCCTCAGGCGAGACAAGAGAGAGCAGCAGGGCTGCCTGTTCGTTGGCGGCGACATCCTGTTCCGGCCCGGCGGTTGCGCATGCCGGAATCTGGTCTAACAGTTCATCGTCGCTCAGGGACTCTTGCCGGTCTGTTGACAGCTCGTGAATAAATAATTCGCGCCGCGAGCGCTTCGCGTACTCTACCTTTTTGCGTTTGATGATGTTGATCGCTATGCCTAAAAGCCACGCCATCGGCTGGCCCGAAGGATTGAAGCGGTCGGCATGGTCAAGCGCTTCGATGACCACTTCCTGTAACACCTCAATCGCCGTAGCTGTCACCTCTTCACCCCTGGCAACGCCCATACGTTGGACATAAGAACGCAGGGTGCCAAGGAGCGCCGCCGCATTGTCAGCAAGAAATTCGACAATGCGCTCCTTATTAGAGGCGGTCGAAGGTATAACATAGGCCACGCCGCGTGGCATATCTGGTTCCATTTACACGTCCTTCCGTACCTGTTGATTGATAGAGGCGTGTCCGATTTGTGTCCCTACAGTATACTATTCAATTCTGAAGGAGAAAGTGTTACATTCGATTCACTCAGATTCTTCGTTGCACTCAGAATGACATGTCCCGGACACAGGCGCCTGTGTCCGGGACATGTCATTCTGAGTGCAACGAAGAATCTCTCGCCCAACTTATGGGTAATCATCGGATTGTTAATGCTTGACTTTCGCTCTCGTTTCGGGTATATTTATGACCGGAAAACGATTTTGACCAATTTAGCTTAATTGGTCAACCAGTCACGCATCTAAGGAAGAGGTGGGAAAGGTGTCGAATCGACGTAGCAGGAACGGAGAAGACAGAAAGCAGGAGGAGCGCTCGAAGCAGCAGGAACGCGCCCAGCGTATTCTCGATGCCGCGGCAGAGTTGATACAGCGCTGGGGTTACAATAAAACAACGATTGACGATATCGCCAGGCGAGCGGGAGTGGCAAAAGGCACCATTTACCTGCACTGGAAAACGCGCGAAGACCTTTTCGATGCGCTGATGCGGCGCGAGGAGCTGGCGCTGACCGAAGATATCCGGCGGCGTATCGCCGCTGATCCGGAGGGCGCGACACTGCACGGCGTGATGAAACATGCCACACTTGCGACCATGAAAAGCCCGCTGATGAAAGCGGTGATTTTGCGCGATACCAATATGATAGGCGAACTGGTGCATAAAGAATATGCAACCGAGGCTTACGAAGAAAGGATAGCTCGCTACAAGACGTTTCTTGAGTTTTTGCGCAATCATGGCCTGGTACGCGCCGATATCGGCATACGTGAGGAGCTGTACCTGTTGAGCGCCCTTTCGACGGGCATTCTACTCATCGACCCCTGGTTGCCGGATGACATCAAGGTGCCCGACGAAGTAGCGGCGGAGTTAATGGCGGAAACGATTCGACGCACCTTCGAGCCACGCCAGGCCACCACGCAAAGCGAATTACAGGAGGTTACTACGGTCTTTAATCAGTATATCGACCGGGTCGTAGAAATTACAAAAGAGCAGGTTCAAAAGGAGATAGAGTGATGAGTACTCCAGAACCGGTTATCGTGATTGATAACCTTCATAAATCATATGGAACTGTGCAGGCGGTAAAAGGCATTTCGATGAATGTGGAGCGCGGTGAAATCTTCGGCTTCCTGGGACCGAATGGGGCGGGAAAGACGACGACGATTCGCTGCATGCTGGATGTTATTCGCCCGACTTCAGGCGCGATTCGCGTACTCGGGCTGGACGCACAGCGTGACGTGCATGAACTTCATCAATATATTGGTTACCTGCCCGGAGATGTGCGTTTGCCGGGTCAGATGACCGGCAAACAGGTGATTGACTACTTCTCGCGCTTACAGGGCCGCGAACCGGTGTTATTAAAGGACCTGGTAGCGCGCTTTGATGTGGAGATGAAGCGTCCTCTCAAGGGCTATTCCAAGGGTATGCGCCAGAAGATTGGCATCGTGCTGGCGTTCATGTGCGACCCTGAAGTGCTGATCCTGGATGAGCCGACATCCGGCCTCGACCCACTGTTGCAGAAGACATTCAACGAGTTCTTGCTACAGGAGCAGGCGCGTGGAAAGACCATCTTCATGAGTTCGCATATTATGAGCGACGTGGAGAAAGTGTGCCAGCGCGTGGCTGTGATCCGCCGGGGAGAGCTGGTAACGGTCGAGGCCGTCGAGGCGCTGCGCGAAAAGGCCGGGCAGCGGGTGACGGTCGAATTTGGAGACGCGGTCACGGCGGAAGAATTGGAGCACATTCCAGGTGTAGGCAATGTCTCCCAGCATGACCACTCCTATAGTCTGACAGTCAGTGGCAGTATGGACCCATTGATCAAGGCATTCAGCTGCCACGAGGTCTTACGTTTACAGGCAGAGGAAGCCCCGTTAGAGGAAGTGTTCCTGAAATTTTATGAAGATACAGGCGCCGGAACATCACCGGTGAATTCGCGATAAAGGAGCGTGCATCATGGCGACAACATCCATTTCCGCAAAAAGCATACCGGCCCCCAGGAAGCGCGCGCATGGACTGGCGATCACTCTACAGGCGCTGCGCAGCGCGCAAATACCGATTGGCTCAGGCGCGTTCTATGCATTTTTTGTAGCGCTCGTGTGTGGTTTAATCTACCCAACGCTATCAGGTTTCAATTTCAACGCTTACCTGACATCAAATGTCGTGGCAGGGCTGGTCGGAGCAAAATTGCCCAGCGCCTCGAGTTTTTCGGCGCTGATCGCGCTCGAGCTGTATAGTTCGTTTTATGGTTTGATTTTCGGTGGCCTGGTAGCCTACATCGCGGGCGCGGCACTGCCTACAACGTTTGAGAACGGGACACTCGACCTCGCGCTTTCTCGGCCCGTCAGTCGCACGCGCTATTACCTGGAATTATGGCTCAGCGCGGTCATCAGCGGTCTCATTCTGAGCATATTGACGGTCTTCGCCGTCTGGCTAAGCACGCTCTTCGTCGCCAATGCCGGTGTGAGCTGGCAATGGCTCTTCACCGCGCAGGCCATCGGGTTCGCCTTTCTCTTCATGGCAACCGGGCTGGGCATGTTGTTCGGCTCATTTCTCAATTCCAGCCGCGCTGCGGGAGGCACCGCACTTGGCTTTGTCGGCCTCTTTTACCTGATGAACACACTCGGCGGGCTTTCCGATAAGCTCTCCTGGATGCAAAAGATTCAACCATTTTACTATACGCAGGCTGTGCAGGCGCTGGCACTGCATTCGATCACCTGGTGGTATCCGTGGATACTGGTCATCATAGGGTTGGTTCTAGGGATTATTGGCCTGGTGGTGTTCAACAGGCGCGATTTACCCACGGTCTGAACAATATAGATACAGGAAAATCCATCATCTACCAAAGTATCCCATTAAAGTGCATGATCCCTACGCCAATACAGAGCGATTGAAAAGTCGCGAGAACGAGCTTGATTTTGTCGGAGCGTCTTGTACAGTTGACCTCACTTGACGCGACTTTTCAATCGCCCTGCCCTGACGCCAATATTCCTTGACCACCCGATTGCCATCTGCTATAGTTCTGGTAGGTAGCGTTCATAATCCACAGCTTGATACGCAGCCGGCAGGGCAGGAAGCGGAGATGGAGCAAGATCACCAGCAGCCTCAATATGAGCAACCGATGGTATCATATCCAGAGATACCCCAACAGTAAGTTAACATGACAATTTCTACTAACTGGAGCCAGGTAGTTAGCACTGCCACTGCCTACCTGAGCGATATCGATCCTATCATGGCTCAAGCGATTGAGCGCGTCGGACCATGCACGCTGGAACCCAATCCTAATGTGTTCGAGGCGCTGATTGATGCGATCATTTCGCAGCAAATCTCCGTCAGGGCGGCGGATGCAATCATGGCCCGCCTGCGCGCCGCGACATGCCAGGCACACGCGTATGCTACGGAATTCACCGGTTCGCTCACGCCTGAAGCGCTGCTGCCCTTAGACCACGACGCGCTGCGAGCAGCAGGGCTTTCGACGCCAAAAGCACGCTATGTGCGCGACCTGACTGAACGTGTCAGCAGCGGCCAGTTGAACCTGGAGCGCCTGGCGGAACTTGATGATGAGGCAGTCATCGCAGAATTGATCGTCGTGAAGGGCATTGGTCGCTGGACGGCTGAGATGATTCTGATTTTCTCGCTGGGACGCGCCGATGTCTTGCCCGTCGATGATCTGGGCCTGTTAGAGGGAGTACGTGAGGCATATGGTTTAGAGAAGCGACCAACCCCCAAAGAGATGCGGGAGCGCGGCGAAATCTGGCGTCCTTATCGCACCTTCGGTACATACTATATGTGGGGCGTGCGGCGCATCGCGATGGGGGTGATGAAAGACCGCACGAGAATTGTGTCGTTGTAGGGCTTTGTACATCATTCAGCATGGACATAGTTGAACTCATGAGGCAGAATCTTATTGAAAGCATCTCCGAGACCTTGCATCTATATTAGTAGAAAGGCAACCAATTTAAAACGTTTCCGCTATGGACACACTCGATAACTACTATGCTATTTTAGGCGTACCTATTGATGCTGATAGTGATACGTTGAAGCGCGCCTATCGCCGGCTGGCGCGGCGCTATCATCCCGACCTTGCAGGGCCGGAGGGCGCGACGCAAATGAAGCGTATCAACCGCGCCTATGATGTACTGAGCGATCCCGAAAAACGCCAGCAATATGATACCATCATTGGTGGCGTTATCGACCTGCGCAAAGGCGGATTGACGCGCCCACGTCCCGTACAGCGCAAATTCGATGCCTCAGAAGACATCGAATACGAAGGCCTCAGTATTTTCAGTACCAGGGGGCCATTTCACCGCGACGCCAGGCTACAAACGCACATTGGCGTGATTTCAGCATTGAGCAGCGTACAGACTCCCGATGGGCCGTGCATTGCAATGGGAACGCTCGATGGTCAGGGCATACTCTGGCACCAGGGCACGGACCGGGCGCACATACGTTTTACCGCCGATCCAACACTTACGCTCGAATCGCTGCGCGAATTGCGCTTCTCGGCATCCGGTGGGCTGGTGGCGGGCTGGGGAAGATTGGGACTGCATGTCTGGGACGCGCGTGATGGGTCGCTGCTGTGGAGTCACCCGCTTCATGTACGTGCCGTATCCGCGCATTACTCGCTTGACGTGGTATTAGAGGAACAGGTGGACGGCGCCCAGGATGTATGGATGGCGCTGCCCCTATTGCGCGATGATCCGCTGGCGCCGCGTTCCCAGGGAGTGCGCGCAACAGATGTGGTACAACATCGCATTGGAACCGCAGCCGAGTCATTGAGCGCGCCGCTTATCTGCGCCGAAGATGAGATCGAAAAACGACAATTCTGGGCGATACGGTTACGCAAATTATCCAGGGATGCGAGCACTCTGCTCACGCTCTCCTGCGCCAATGTGCCTGGCGAGCAGGAGCAAATGATCGTCATACGGCGCTGGGACCTGACAGCAAAGTCGCGTTTTGGTGGGAAACCACGACCTCAAATTACTGTGTCTCTCATGGCAGGAGTCTGTGCCGATTGCGCGCCGCCGTATGCGGTTACCCCAGATGCTACAGTGCTGGCGTTTGTTTCTAAAGGAAAGGGACAGGCCGCTGTTCCTACGAGCAATGGAGGGCGTGCGGCCCAGCGAGGACAGGGACAGGCCGCTGTCCCTACGAGTGATGCGGTGCGAATTTACGATACCCTGAAAGGAACATTTCGCGAATTGAACAGTGGGACGATGGGAGCAAGCTCACGATTGGCCATTTCGCCTGATGCGCAGTGGGTCGCGGTAGCGCGTGAAGATAGTGAGATGAACGAAGGGGTCATCGATCTGTGGTCTACTGCCAGAAGTGAGATCATGCAGAGACTCTATCATCCCTGGCAGGTCAGCACGATGCATTTCGCGGATCACGGACTGGTCGTTGCCCTGATGGATGGAACCATTCAGGTATGGAAGGAGTGAGAGCGTTGCTATTTTTATGCCCGTTCGTTGCTAATAGCAGTACAATTTTTTCAGTGTCTGAGAGTAATTTCATATCTCCCAGAGAAGCGAGGTATTAGCCCATGCGGATTTCAGTAGTTGTACCCGTATATAATGAAGAGGAGACAGTGGCCCAGGTACTCGAATCGCTCTCTCAAGTGCCGCTCGACCTTGAGGTAATTGTAGTAGATGATGCATCAACCGACCGTACCTGGGAGATTTTGCAAGCATTACGCCAGAAGGCTCCATTTAACAGCTATCATTTCATTCGTCACGACCATAATCAAGGCAAGGGAGCAGGCTTGCGCACAGGTTTCGCCCTGGCTACAGGAGACCTGGTCACGGTACAGGATGCCGATATGGAGTATAACCCACAGGATATTCCGGCCCTGGTGCGTAAATGGGAAGAGGCAGGCAAGAACAATGTTGCGATCTACGGGCGCCGCGACCTTTCGCCGCAGAAGTTTACGACGCGCTGGGGTAATCGCTTCCTGACCGGAGTCACGAATATCTTATACGGGTCGCACATTCATGATATGGAGACATGCTACAAGTTAATGCCGGGTGTACTGGCGCGGGCGCTGCCTATGGAGGGCCGCCGTTTCGAGATCGAGCCGGAGATTACGGCCTGTATCCTGCAGGCGGGCTACAGCATTCTTGAAGTTCCCATCGGTTACGCACCCCGTAAGGCTAAAAAGCTCTCACCCTGGAAAGATGGATGGCCCGCCCTGGCGATGTTGCTGCGACGGCGGTTTCAGAAACGCTTCCAGTTCACGCCTCCCCCTCCCACAAGCGAGGCCCCGGAGAGCAGCGTAGTGGAAAAGCAAAGTACGAGTGTGCGACAATAGGGAAGGACGACCGCGAGGTGGTCGTCTCTATATAACAGGGAGGTTATTCTATTATGCCGGATCGTCCAAAGATTCTGGTAACACAGAAAGTGCCAGGCCCTGCCTATCCACCACTCGAGGAAATCGGCGATGTGGAAGCCAATATGGACGAGGGGGTAATCTGGCCTTACGAAGAACTGCTGCGACGCGGTCCCGGTCACGACTATATTTATTGCTTGCTCACCGATAACATTGATGCACGCTTTTTAGAGGCATGCGCGTCGGCCACGCCGCGCTTAAAGATGGTGGCGAACATGGCGGTAGGCTTCAACAATATCGATGTTGAAGCGGCCACACGCCTGGGAATAGCCGTCAGCAACACACCGGGTGTCCTCTCCGATACGACTGCCGACCTGGCTTTTGCCCTGTTGATGGCCGTGGCGCGCCGCATTCCTGAAGCGGAGCGTTTCCTGCGCGCGGGCAAATACCACGGTTGGGGACCTTTACTCTTCTGTGGGGCCGAGGTGCATGGTTCGACACTTGGACTGATTGGAGCCGGGCGCATCGGCAAGTTGGTGGCGAAGCGCTCCACCGGCTTCGACATGAAAGTGATCTATTATGATGTCTATCGCATGTCGGAGGAGGAGGAACTGGAGTACCATCTTACCTACATGCCTTTTGAAGAGGTGCTGAAACTGGCCGACTTCGTCAGTATCCACACGCCCTACATGCCAGCCACCCATCACCTGATCGGCGAGCGCGAATTGAAGTTAATGAAACCAACTGCCATACTGATCAACACGGCTCGCGGGCCAATTGTGGATGAGAAAGCGCTGGTGAAAGCGCTGCAGGAAGGAACCATTGCCGGCGCCGGCCTGGACGTATTCGAGAACGAGCCGGCAGTCGAACCAGAACTGCTGGCGATGGAAAACGTGGTGCTTTTGCCCCACATTGCCAGCGCCTCGCTGCGCACGCGCACGTTGATGGCAACCATGGCCAGCGATAATATTATCGCCTATCATCTCGGTCAGCGCCCGCCCAATATTCTTAACCCGGAAGTGTTGGGTAGCTCCTCGTAAGTCTCAATGTAAGGGCCGTGACTCCAGTAGACAGGCAGGGAGAATTCCTACCTGCACGAAGAAGAAGCGCCTGGTTTGCACGGTTGTGCAGACCAGGCGCTTCTTCTTCTGGCCTGTTTACTTGTCTTTTTCTTTGTGGCTCAGCGCCGCCTGCGCCGCTGCCAGCCTCGCCACCGGCACGCGGAATGGTGAGCAGCTGACGTAGTCCAGGCCGACCTCGTTGAAGAACTCGATGCTGTCGGGGTCGCCGCCATGCTCGCCGCAGATACCAAGCTCCAGGTGAGGATTGGCAGCGCGGCCTTTCTCTACGGCCATGCGCACCAGCTGGCCAACACCATCGCGGTCTAGCGTCTGGAACGGGTTGACCGGCAGAATCTTGACCTTCTCCTTCAAGCCAGGCTCCTCCAGGCCATCGACGTATTTCAGCAGGAACTTGCCCTCGGCATCGTCGCGGCTGAAACCGAAAGTGGTCTGCGTCAGATCGTTGGTGCCGAAGCTGAAGAATTGCGCCACCTTCGCGATCTGGTCGGCGGTGAGCGCGGCGCGTGGCAGTTCGATCATCGTGCCGAACTTGTATTCGACGGCAGAACCGGCCTCTTTCGTAATCTCCTGCGCCACAGCCTCAAGCTGGCGGCGTACCTCTTTCAGTTCATTCACATGCCCGACGAGCGGGATCATGATCTTCGGCTGCAATTTCTTGCCTCCGCGCGCAACCTCCAGAGCGGCCTCCAGGATGGCACGTGTCTGCATGACATTGATCTCCGGGAAAATCAGTCCCAGGCGACAGCCGCGCAGGCCGAGCATGGGGTTCATCTCGCGCATAGCTCCAACAGCTTCCAGCATTTCGCGCTTTTCCTTCAGCTCCTGCTCGTGGCCGCCCTCGGTCTCCAGGCGCGTCACCTCGACCAGCAGATCCTCGTATGAGGGCAGGAATTCGTGCAGCGGCGGGTCAATCAGGCGAATGACGACGGGATAGCCATCGCCGGTCTCAGGATTGATCATGGCCTCGAAAATGCCCTTGAAGTCGCCGCGCTGGAATGGCAGCAATTGGTCGAGGGCCGCCTGGCGCTCTTCTTTGTTCTTGGCCAGGATCATCTTCTGCACGATTGGCAGGCGTTCCTGCTCCATGAACATATGCTCCGTGCGGCACAGTCCGATGCCCTCGGCGCCGAAGGTCACGGCACGCCTGGCGTCGCGAGGATAATCCGCGTTCGCCCATACGCCCAGCCTGCGGAATTTATCGGCCCAACCCAGCAGTTTGCGCAGGTCGGTCTCCTTCTCAAAATCGGGGTCGACGGTGGCGATAATGCCGGCGAATACCTCGCCGGTGGTGCCGTCAATCGAGATGTCGTCTCCCTCGTGAATGACCTGCGTGCCATCAACGACGCGGAAGAGGCGTTCGGCTTCGCTCACTCGAATGCCCTCGCAGCCTGCCACGCACGGCAGACCCAGGCCGCGTGCCACGACCGCCGCGTGACTGGTAGCGCCGCCACGCGATGTCAGCACGCCTTTTGCGGCCAGCATGCCATGCACGTCATCGGGGCTGGTCTCAGGGCGCACCAGTACAACCGGCGTACCGGCCTTGCCCATTTCTTCGGCACGGTCAGCGTCGAATACGGCCTTCCCCCTGGCAGCGCCGGGCGAGGCGTTCAATCCTTTCGCCAGTAACCGGCCCTCTTTCTCGGCCTGCTTCTTCTGATTTTCATCGAAGCGCGGCAGCAGCAACTGGTACACCTGGAAAGGATCGACGCGCTGCACGGCCTCCTGCTCGGAAATCAGTCCTTCCTCGACCATATCCACCGCGACCTTCACGGCGGCCTGCGCGGTGCGCTTGGCCGAGCGCGTCTGGAGCATGTAGAGGCGACCCTTTTCGACCGTGAACTCCAGGTCCTGCATATCGTGATAATGCTGCTCGAGGCGCTGCGCTATTCCCTGGAACTGCCGGTAGACATCCGGTAAATCCTGTTCCAGGCGGCTGATCGGCGATGGGGTGCGAATGCCGGCCACCACATCTTCGCCCTGCGCGTTCAGCAAGTACTCGCCATAGAGCTTCTTCTCGCCGGTGCTGGGATTGCGCGTGAAAGCAACGCCCGTACCGCTATCGTTGCCCATATTGCCGAAGACCATGCTCTGCACATTGACTGCGGTGCCCAGATCATGCGGAATCTTGTTGAAATTGCGGTAATCGATGGCGCGTTTGTTGTTCCAGGACGAGAAGACGGCCTCGATGGCCTTGCTTAATTGCTGGTAGACGTCGGTGGGGAAAGGCTCACCGGACTGCCGCTCGGCGATCTGCTTGAACTCGCCGACCATCTGTTTCAGATCATTGGCCGGTATCTCGGCATCCGTCTTTACTCCCGCGCGCTCTTTATAGTTGTCCAGCACTTCCTCAAATGCCTGCGGATCAACATCCAGCACGATTTTGCTGAACATCTGAATGAAGCGGCGGTAGGCATCGTAGGCGAAGCGCTCATCGCCCGTCAATTGCACCAGCCCCTTGACCGTGTCGTCGTTGATGCCCAGGTTGAGGACGGTATCCATCATGCCCGGCATGGAGAATCTGGCCCCGGAGCGCACGGAGACCAGCAGGGGATTATCTTGCCGGCCAAAGCCCTTGCCCGTCTGCTGTTCCACGATCTTGAGCGCCTCAAGCGCCTGTTCCCACATGCCCGGCGGGAACTTTTTGCCGGATTCATAATAGGCGTTACATGCCTCGGTGGTAATCGTGAAGCCGGGGGGGACAGGCAATCCGGCGTTCGTCATCTCCGCCACGCCCGCGCCTTTCCCGCCCAGCAGGTCGCGCATCTTCGCATTGCCCTCACTAAATACATAGACCCATTTACGTGGAGACTGCTTTACGGCTTCATCCAATCCTGATCGTGTGATTTGTGTTGTCAAATGAACCTCCCTATCTTTTTGTGTTGCCCCGTTGTCGCCAGGGCGGCCCTTATAATCGCTCTGATTGCTCGCCTGGTACGGGGCCGATCAATCGGCGATGGGCGCGATCAATCGGCCCCTACGGGCCTAAAACAATATTTCTGGCCCAACGCACGATGCGGCGAGCGCTTTGTACAGAGGAATTTGCCTCTTCCGCGCTCATTACTTCGTCTGCTTCCTCCGGTGGAGTATCAGCGTAGAATGCTTCGGGATGAAATGGCGTCAGCTTTGCCATCTCTTCTTGAATGTCCGCGGGAGCGCCTACCAGCGCGCCCAGCGCTCGCAAATCGTGATCATACATGGAGCGGCGCCCAAAACGACGCAGACTGACGGCTTGAGCCGACTTTTCTGCCGCCTGGTTACAGAAATCGACGCAGGCGAAGTGGCGTCCCAGTCCCAGTTCTACACCGGCAGTCGCCATATCCTGCGCGGCCTCCGCGAATAATCCAATCGCGCCCTGGATATCGCCACCCTCGACAACGTCCTCTTCATCCTCTTCGTCTTCGCTATAGTGGGACGACGTCCGGATATCTTGCGCCGGTTGGCTTTCTACAATATCTTCGGGTAAACTCACACCTTCCAGCAGCAGGCGTTCCAGTTCATCCTGATCATTATTGCCGGATACCGGGTGATCACCCTTGCCATCATATGTTTGTGACATCTTGCGTTCCTTAGTGCCAGGCTCTACGCGCCACCTGTAAAAGATGCTGCTACGCTTTTGATACACCGAGCATATCTTATTCCTGCCGGGGCGCTCTGTCAATGTTGATTCAGGAACTTCTCTATGCTCATCTTCGTTATACCTATGAATCGACGGCTGATAGTTCTACCAGGAAATGGGCAGGAGTAAGCAGATGAAGACGCGTGATAACGACAGGATAGATACCAGACCTACCTTCCAGCAACGAGATACTCGTCCGCGAGGCAAAGGATGGCTGGCCGGTTCCGCCGCCATCGTTGTGATTGTGCTGGTGGTTGGACTGAGCGCGTTCGTTTTTGCGCAGGCAAGGCAGCATGGCAGCACCCAGGCAAGTTCCACACCTGCCGGTGGCCGCTGGCAACTTGTGTTGAAAGGTTACAGCATCACGTCACTGGTGGCTGCGAGCAGCGACCCTGCCGACCTCTACGCATGCGCTACAGTTGCACCAGCAGGAAGCGGCCAGCCAGGAACGGGTCCCCTGGCGTTGCTGCATAGCACCGACTTCGGAACACACTGGCGAGACGTGGGCAAGACGGCGGCATTGAGCGGGAGCTGCCAGGTTGCCGTTCATCCCGCCAACGGCGATGAGGTCTATGTAGTAACAGCCGCGGGAAATGGGCAGACTTCTGAAGTTTTGAAGCATAGTACCAATGGCGGCCAGACCTGGGAAACCATCTCACCGGTGCTGCACTCCATAACTGGAAATGAGACGATGCCATGGTATGTGCAGGAATTGCACATAGCAGGAAATCACCTTTTTGCGCTGCAATGGTCGCTGTTAGAAAATCAGCCCTATATACACCAGCCGCCCTATGGCATTCTATCGCGTGTCATCACCAGCACCGATGGCGGGCATAACTGGACAGTATTCGATGCCCAATTAAGTTCCACGCACCTGGGAACGTTCGATTATGTCGTTGACCCATCCAATCCCAACACCGTCTATGAGCTATTGGGCATACCCTGGCTGCCACCGGTCGCAAAGACTGCCGGCGCGGCGGATGTTCGCGCGCCTGCCACCGGCTCGAACGAGCAACTCTATAAGACAGCTGATGGCGGAGCCACCTGGCACATGTTGCTGGATAACCTGCCGTTCCGTTCGCAGGTTCAGATTGCCGCCAGCCGCCCGGATATCGTCTATGCGGGCGGTATGAGCAATGGTCCATTACCTCTTGCAGGCCAGCCCAATATCCTGCCGCAATCACCGGCCTATCCGGCCATCACTGGCGCTTTCCAGCTACATGTGAGTACCGATGCCGGGGCCACGTGGCGCGATATCGCGCCTCCCGCCGGCCTCTTCGGTTTGAGCAACTGGTTTGTCACGGCTGATGGACAGCTTATACTCGGCGGCCTGTATGCTGCGGTGGGCAGCCCGACGGCTCCGGGCACGGCCGTTCCTGTGACGCCGGTCACCAGCACACCGCAAGCATCTGTAAGTATTCCGGGGCAGGCGACCACAAGTGCCCATCCTTACACCCAGGAGCAGCCCCTGTCCTCCCAAGCATTCATGGCAGCGCCCTCGCCATACATCCAGCGTTACGACCCTGTTGCTAACAAGTGGAGCCACGTGGTAACTCCCCCTGCCTATGGCTTTGTCGCTGAGGTGACGCCCGGCAATACAAGCGCTGGCATGCTTCTATGGTATATGGGAACGAACAAGTACGAGGTGGATTTGTACCGGTATGTGGTGTAAATAATGGAAGGGTCAGGCTGAAAAAAACAGGGACATCCGCGCGAATGTCCCTGTTTTTTTCAGCCTGACCCTTCCATTGATTATCCCGTAAAGCCGATCACGTCCGTGCCTCCTTGATCTCCATAGAAATCGAAGTACATGGGGCGCTCAACTACTATCGTTGTCCCATTGCCTAAGGACTGCACGATGATGGAAACGGCGTAGGCATTCGCGCCTCCATTGTCATGCGATTGCGCAATCGGGACGATATAGTTGTTGATGTCGAGCGTATGGCGGCTGTGCGCCTTCACTACGAGCTGCTGCTGGATGACGTAGGTATCGGCGAACATCGTAACGGCGACCGTTTCATCGGCATTGGTCGGGTTTTGCAATGTCAGAAATTCCGTAAAGTTGTTGGCCGTGTAACCTTCGGCGAATGCATAGGCGTTGTGGGATGATAGTCCGGCCTCCCCTATGGCCTCCGTGCCGCCCGAATAGTAATGCGGGCCAAAGTGGAAGTACATCAGGCGGTCGGCTACAATTGGCCCGGTAGAGGTGATTTCAGCCGAAGAATCATTCGTGGTCTGGCATGGATTGACATCGCAGGTGCCGTAAGGATGAGCGTTGGCCTGGTTGACATCTAACACGTAGCGACCCAGGGGTGGAACCGTTACCTGAATGGCCTGCGTATGCCCATTGCTGTATTCGAGCTTAATAGTGGCGGTAGCAGGCGTCGACGAGTCGAAGTTGGCCAGTTCGAAGTATTCCTGGAAATCTTTGGCGGTATAGCCCTCGGCAAAGAGCCAGTCATTACCGGGAACCGGGACGCCAACAACGCTGGCCGCGCCGGTTGTAAGCCCGCCCGCATTGGGAACGGTATCGCGGAAGTACATCGGCCGCTCAACGACGATGGGCAGGTTGGAAGTGACATAGACCGAAACCTGGCTGTTCGCCGGGGGCGCGCCTGTGCCGCGATGCAGCGGGGGAATGGAGATCACCTGCTGAGGACACGACGGCTGGCCATTTCGCCCGCAAGAACCGGTGTAGTAGGTGATAGTGGCCGTAGCCGTCTGCGTGCTGCTCGGATTGAGCATGGTAATGTACGAATAGTAGCTGCGACCGGACTGGCGCGTATCAGCATAGGAGAAGAAGAAAGATTGCCCCGGCGCGGTCGCTCCGAGCACATCGGTTCCGCTCTGAATCCCCTGGAAGTTAAAGTACATCGGCCGTTCGGCAATGATCGCTGGACCGCTGGTCACCTGGACAACCGCCGAAATGGACTGATGCGAGGCGGATGGCGGGATATTCAAATCCGAGTTCACGTTGACGGTGAAGCGCGAACTGGCGGGAACGGTATGCGTAATCGTCACCGACGAACGCGACTGGAACAGGTAAGTGACGCTGACGGTAGCCGCCTGGCTGGTGTTGGGGTTCTCCAGGGTCAAAAATTCCTGGAAGCTGCCGCCTACACTGCCTTCGGCGAAGTACCACGTCCTGCTGGCGGGGGCAGAACGCGAACCGGACTGGTTTAGCGCCAGCGACACCAGGTTGCTCGCCAGCGTGAAGGCGTTGTAGCTGCCCAGGCCCGTCGCCATGTCGTAATTGGCGGTGGCTGGATAAACGCCGCCGTTCAAGTTGTTGTAGTCGTTGTTGCCGCTTGTAATATCATGGAAGCTGGCGCTGTAGCTGGACTGGTTGTTACCAACCTGGTAGAGCAGTGGTGCAACGAAGCCCAGGTTGAAGCCGCCCGTTTTCAGCGACATCTCGTTGGTAAGCGTCATCATCGCTGCCCACATTGGCGCGGCTGCCGACGTACCGCCGATGACGACCCAGGGGCCGTTGTTCTTGCAGTAAGAAACGGCGGGCGACGTGCAGTAGATCAAGTAGCCGGTAGTCGGGTCCGCGTTTAAAGAAACATCCGGCGTTTCGCGGCAGAAGCTTCCCTGTGGGGCATTGCAGGGCGCTCCCGAAGTGTAGCTGTTAATGACGCCGGGAGCAATCTGCCAGGTTGGCGATTGCCAGAATTGACTGATGCCGCCGCCGGAAGCGCCATAGGAGTTATTCCACGTGGTTTCGCTGCCATACGAGGGGCCGTTCAAGGTCAGGCTGGTGCCGCCGACTCCCGTTACGAAGGGCTGCGCGCCAGGGTCTCCGGCATTCAATATACTCGAAGACGACCCATCGAAATAGCAGCCCGCGCTGCCGCTGTCGCCGGAGGCAGCGAAGATATTCTGTCCTTGCGCGACGGCTTCCATGAAGAAGGCATTTTCTTGCTGGGCTTCCTGCTGCCCGATATCATTTTCGCACGCACCCCAGCTCGTGCTTACCACCGGAACGGCATCCTGGACGATTTGCGCCCACTCGGCATTGTAGTCCGATTCATCGTTGGCGGCCTCGTAAATGCGCAATATGCCAAGCTGAGGTGCGGCGCTCAGCACAAGTTCGGCATCCAGTTCGACCTCCGCAACGCCGTCATCAGTAGGGACCGGATTGGAACCTGTCACAACCGTCTGAATGGCCGGGTGCGCGTGACCGAAGCAGGAGGCGTAGTTGGTGAGGTCGCTCATCTGGTAGGTATCGAGTTCGAAAAGCGCGACCGTCTGCCCCTCGCCCGAGTAGCCCGCGCTGTACAGGCCATTCAGGTTGTAGGCCGAGGCCGTCTGGTCGGGTGTCAAATAGTTGTTTCCATGCCCTAAGCAAGTCACTGAAGCTCCTTGCGGGTTTGATGGGAGATTCTTTTCGTCTAATGACGCGTGTTGCCAGTGCAGCGCGTTGTTGAGTCCGCTGATGCTCAATACTGCTCCTGCCAGTGTCGCTGGAAGCTGCGGGTCGCCAGGATTCGCATAAAATTGGTGACCACCAGGCGCGGTATAATTGTTGATCTGCACATGAAATACACTCTCCACCTGCCCAACCGTACCACTAAACGTAATCAGAAGACGATGTCTATAGGTGGCTTTAATCGTAAAACCGGATTGTTGTAGAAACTGCAGCAGCGCGTTATAGGTCGCTTTATCCGGCCCAAAAACGTCTGATACCTGCGCGGGTGTCAGATAGCGATGATAGTTCAATGATTTGGGATTGGTAATATCCTCTACATAGTGTTTCAGGCCATCGGCATTGCTCAGGCGCAGCCCAATGGAGAGCGAAATTTGCTGATTCGGGTCTGCCTGCCCCTGCAGGTGGCTACGCTTGATGATGGGAGAAACGGTGCCTGGAAATGTGACGCTGCCGCCGGCAGGAGCAGCATGGGTAAAATTGCCGCTGAAGCGCCAGCTTAACGCCCCGGTGATCAATAGAATGGCGAGCAATGGGAAAATAACCCTGGGACGTATCTTCCACCGTGGGGATTCCGCGGGAGGACGGGGAGCGGGCGACGACGTGGGTATGCCCCTGAGTCCATATCGATTTCCAGATTGTAGGGACTTCCTATACGAGGAAGGCCCCGATTCATCAATTGGCATAAAAACCTCTTCTAATTATTGGCAATATACGAGGGCGATTGGACGTTCATAAAAGTTCACAGGGTAGCGCCCCTACATCCATGATAAGTAAATCTCTGCTTTTCACAAACGGCCTGCCTCATTGGTAGGACGATGTTCCTATTCTCTATCTCTGCCCTCTTCAAAAAGAACGGGTGCGTGCAAGTTGTTTCTCTGCTATTCTCAGCATTCCAGATTTCCAGGCGCATAGCAAGCCATAAAAAAACTGAGCCGGCCATGTCATTCTTCGCTGCGCTCAGAATGACATGTCTGTCAGGCTTGAAGAAGGAATCCTGTTATTTGTGCAGCCTGCCGGGATTCTGAGCGCAGCGAAGAATGACATGGTCAAGGCCTGAGATTCCAACAAAACTTGTAAAAGGACGCGGTAAGTAACGTGTTAGAAAGTGAAAACGAGAGTTATGCCCTGGTGATTGCCCAAAAGTGCGCGAGAGATTCTTCGCTACGCTCAGAATGACATGGCCCCGGACATAGCCAGGTGTATCCAGGGCCATGTCATTCTGAGCGTAGGAAGCCGAAGCCCTGAGGAACGAAGGGGAAGAATCTCTCGCCGAAGTCGTCCAGCCGCCCCGGTTTCAGTCGCCCGGCCCACTTCTGGGGAATCACCAGTTATACTCTATTGTTTTCCTGTTTCTCCATAGGAAAGCTGATAGGACAGATAGATATCTTGAAAGAGCAAAGCAATATGTTCCGTTTCTTTTCCGTCACGATAGCTGGTATACTACTTACAGAACTTGTAGGGTATTCCAGAACCGCAGCCGAAGGGCTTCTATTGCATCCAGGAAATGCCCTTACTGAAGCCAGGCCTGGGGCTTCCCAGCCGCATGAAAGAACGCATGCCAGCATGAAGACGGATAAAGAGCGCAATGTGCAGGATATACAGGCATCCTCGTTGGCTCGCAATACTGCTTCTACAACAGGTGAGTCGCTAACGGTCGAAGAAATTTATGAGCGTTTCCGCCGACCGATCCATTCGTATATTTTCCGCCTGCTTGGCAACCAGGAGGACTCGGACGATATCACACAGGAAGTATTCATACGCGCATTTACCGCCTGGAATGATCTCTATGAGCGGGACAAGCTTTCCGCCTGGCTCTACAAGATCGCGACCAATTTATGTGTTGATCAGATGCGGCGGCGCAAGCGCATCTCCTGGTGGCCGCTTTCACGACGCAAGGCGAACAGCGAGTGGGGCGAAACCCATCTTGAGGAAGAAAATTCCTATTTGCCTGCCGGTAGCGGCGGCATACCGGAGATAGCGGAACGAGACCATATTCGACAGACCCTTGCAAGTATGCCCCAGGATTACGCCATCGCGCTGATCCTGAATGCCGCCCAGGGTGTGCCTTACCAGGAAATTGCGGAAATCGTAGGCATATCGCCCAACGCGGCTGCAACTCGTATCTCGCGTGCGAAACGTATGTTCGCCGAGTACTACGAGCGCCTCAGCAAGCAGGATGCAGCGGATAAAGAACGGGGGCCGGTACGATGAGTGAGTACAACCTGCCACCCATACCGCAGCCGGGCGAGACAGGCCCCCAGGTTTGTGAAATCGTGCGCCTCTACCTGGCGATTATGGACGACCTGGCGCCACAACAAACTGCGCTCTTATCCGAACATGTCAATACCTGTCCAGATTGCGCCGCCACATTGCAGCAATTACAGCAAACAACGCATCTTGTTGCATCGGGCCTCGCGCAGACCACCCCATCACCGCGTGTTGATCGCGCAATAATGGCCGCCCTGGCCTCCTCTAACATGCCTGTAGGGGCCTCAGCGCAACGCAGTGGAGCGCGTATCAATCCTTCGCGCCCGGCGCCGATTCACCGGTCCAGGCGTCCTGCCTGGCTGGTAGGTTCCCTGGCAACAGCTGCCGTACTTGTCGTAGCTTTATTCACCGCATTGTTCATGAATGGCCTGTCGCCTGTGAGTACCGGGCGGCATACATTTAGCCTGCCGCAAAGCCTTTCCTGGAGCAGCTATGTTCTTTACCATAGCGAGACCGGCACCGGGAAAAATGGGACGCGTTACAATGTCTATACTTACGATAACCTTGGCATGCATATGATGCACGTCGAGACCGTTGGCGGCTCGCTGGACGTGGTCGCAGTAGCGGATGAAAAGAGCGGCGAAGTACTGGGCATGGATATGAAGAATCATGTTGCTCAATGGGGGGCCGATCAATGGATGGTGGATGACTCGGCTTTCGACCTGGAACAGCTCAGGCACGATCTGGCGACAAACAGCGCTATCTACCTGAATAAGGACACCTTTCAAGGGCAGCCAGTCTACTGTATCCGCCTGAAAAACGGCCTCGTGCTGCTGCTCAACATGCAGTACCAGCCGGTAAATGTGCTGCAAGGAGTGACCGGCCCCGGCACAGGCAAACCCATGTACCAGAGCCTCAAGCTGATGCCATCATCCCAGGTGCCAGGTGATATGTGGAATATGAGTGTGCCCGCGAATTTCCATATGGGGACGCTGCCGCCTAAGCCGTGACAGGCTCACCATAATCGTGAAAACTCATCAGGGACAGAATTCTCAATCAGGAACCTCAAGATTATCTGGTATCTCGAAGTATTGTTCGATTAACTCGAAATGTTCCGCGTCATGCCCGCAGATATCCGTAATGATGGTACAAATTGGCATCTCCGGGCCTTCATCCCAGGGCGGGCGTACCTTCTCTTGCAGTTTCTCGTCATCCAGTTCGTCGGCGACGAGATGGGTAAAGCTCTGGTGCGTTTCCTCCCAGTAGTTGCGCACCTGGGGCAGCGAAAGCGCCTGATCGATTTCTCGCGCTTCCGCGTTGGCCTCGTCTCCCGATGGCATCACAGGTGGAAGCGGCTGGTCATGCGTATACGCCGCAATAAGCTTGAGTGTCGCCGCTTTCCAATGGGCCATATGCGCCAGGAAATCCTTGACCGACCACCCCTCTGGTGTGAACGCTTCCTGTTGTTGCCCATCGCTCAAATGATTAATGAGCCTCTTAAAACGCGCGTCATCTTCCTGCAAGTCGTCCAGAATGCTCTGCTGTGTGGGTTGTCCTGTAGCCAAATTACGAACTCCTCTCTATAGTATGCAACCTGCCTTATCTTGTCTCAGGCCATCACTTACTGTTATGCCTTATAACGTTACAATAGAAAAGGGGAAAATACAAGGCGAGAGTTTCTGGTGATTCCGCAGCTGTTCCCAGTCCAAGGAGCCTCAGAAGCGCACCAGATTCTGAGCAAAGCGAAGAATCTCTGCCCCACTTCTGAAGAATCACCAGAGGAATATTATCTGTTTGACCCACCTCGTTGATGGAAGGTACAATTGAGTGAATGCAGGTCCACCTATCGAGCAGTCCCTTTCTGGTGGTTCGTACTGCAAAACTCACAGCGTTGTGGAATAGCAAGGCATTTCCGGGATTGCTCAGGAGAATCAAAACATGGCAGAACGTGATGCAGTGATCGTTGGCGCGGTTCGCACGCCAACGGGCAAATTTCTTGGCAATCTTGCCGGTTTTAGCGCACCCCAGCTCGGTGCAATCGTGATTAAAGAAGTTGTACGCCGCTCCGGTATCGCGCCGGACGCGCTCGATGAAGTAATTATGGGCAATGTCGTCTCGGCTGGAATTGGGCAGGCGCCCGCGCGCCAGGCCGCGCTGCATGCCGGACTCCCCGACGATACTCCCGCGCTCACCATCAACAAGGTATGCGGCTCCGGTCTCAAAGCCGTTATGCTGGCGGCGCAGGCCATTCGTGCTGGAGATGCAAAAGCGTTTGTCGCGGGCGGCATGGAAAGCATGAGCAACGCGCCCTATCTCCTGGAGAAGGCCCGTACAGGCTATCGCATGGGCGATGGCAAGCTCATCGATGCCGTCGTGCATGATGGCCTCTGGTGCGCCTTCGAAAATATTCACATGGGCAAGGAGGCCGAGATCATCGCCGAGAAATATGGCGTGACTCGCCAGGAGCAGGATCGTTTCTCGTTTGAGAGTCACCAGAAGGCGCTTGCTGCCACCAGTGCCGGTCGTTTTCGGGACGAGATTGTGCCTATCGAGGTGAAGCAGAAAAAGGGCGTGCTGGTGGTAGATACCGATGAACCCATTCGCGGCGATACCTCGATGGATGCGCTGGCAAAACTGATGCCTGTTTTCCAGGAGGGCGGCACCGTGACAGCTGGCAACGCTCCCGGCCTGAGCGATGGTGCCTCGGCCACCGTTGTAGTGGATAGCGACTTCGCCAGGGCAAATGGCATGAACACCCTCGCGCGCATCACCGGCTATGCTACAGCCGCGATTACGCCGCGCTACATCTTCGCCGCGCCCCCACGCGCCGTGCGTCGCCTCTTAGAGCGCACCGGCCTCAAATTGAGCGATTTCGACCTCATCGAGGTCAACGAGGCATTCGCGGCCCAGGCGCTGGCAAACGGCAAAGAGCTCGACTGGGACTGGTCGCGTGTCAACGTCAACGGCGGCGCTATCGCTCTTGGCCACCCCATCGGCTCCAGCGGCTCGCGCGTCCTGACGACGCTAATCTATGAATTGCGCCGTCGTGGTGGTGGGCGCGGCCTGGCTACGCTCTGCCTGGGCGGCGGCGAGGCCGTAGCGATGGCGGTCGAGGTGTAGACGCGCCTGATCTATGCTCTTTGGGAATTTCATCTGCATGGCCTTAGTGGGCCGGTAATCGTTTTTGACAAACTACTCCGGCATTGAACGCGAGGCCGATCTTGGATTCTACCAACCTATTCCGGCAACCGACACGGGCCGATAAATCGGCCCCTACGGGCCGTAGGGGCCGATTTATCGCGCCCACCGCCGATTTATCGGCCTATATAGCCAGATCAGGTCTGCAAATACCCTTCCTAAGTCCTCACAATAGATGTTCTGTTTTGTTGTAGTGTTTTGTGGTTTGTCATTTGTAGCACATGGGATGGGCAAAAAGGGGCTTTCGCATTTAATTGATTGACAAAAATAAATGCCTCGTTTATACTGCACAAAACTCATAATAGATGAGTAACAGTATTTCCGGTTTTATTGCTCAAAATAATGTTCGGAATTACTGAAATTTTGCCTTCAAGCATACTGGCACTCAGCGAGTTTTTTGATGCCCGTTCTATTTTTTAGCTCTCGCAATAGATACATACTATATTTTGAACGGCGCCCGGCTGAATAAGGTAAGCCCTTTGTTTGAAGGGAAAGGACACGAAGATGGACAGCCGACCTTTCCGTATCCCCTTTACCCCGGTATTTTGCCTCAGCTTCCTCATACTCTCGATCATACTCTCTGCCTGTACTTCCTCTCCAGACTCTCCTGTTTATAGGCAAACTTCCCCCACAGCCACACTGCCTATGAATCTGGCTCAGGATAACCCTCCTACTTCCACTCCTACAGTACATCTTACCCCTTCTGCATCCGTACCTGCGCCAACACCTGCACAAAATCCAACACCGGCCTCTACCTCTAGAACAAATCCTACCCCTGCCCCAACGCCTACAGCTACTCAGGTACCGCCAGGCCCTACTCCTTCTCCGACAGCTCCGGGTTCTACTCCCACACCTACTCCCACTCCTTCGCCGACACCAGCTCCTCTGCCATCACCAACGCCCACACCCACACAGCCTGGTGTTTTCGGCAGTGGGACCTGGCAAGACCCATATGGCGGAGCCAGTTATACTGGAGATGGTGTAACTATGCAATTGACGGTCCAGGGCAGCGCATTCTCAGGGACATATACAGGGTTTCAACAAGGGAACAGTACCCCTGTTTCGGGACAGGATGGACCACTGAGCCTTTTCAGCGCCGACGATCAGCAATACCTCAATTACGTGATTCAAAATTGGGGCTACCAGACAGGTGTCTTCCTGATATTCACCAATAGCAATGAATTTGAGGGAGCGCCAGCAGGCTCTGAATACTATGCTGTTGTCGCGCAAAATGGAGATATAGATGGATTCTGGTATTTTCCCAACCCGAATAATCCTTATGAAGATGCAGGTGCCCTCCAATTTAACCAGATCGGGTAGCGGGGAAACGACTGTACGCTGACTATTCTTTGCCCGGATCGCCAGCAGGAGCTTCCCGCCGGATCAGCAAAAGCAGCAACCCGGCGGCAACATACGACCCCGCCATCGTCCAGAATGCCGCGCCGAAGCCGTAATGATCGATGATCCAGCCCAGGATGCCGCTCCAGATGGAGCCAATCCCGAATGCCAGGGCGAAGTAGAGGCCGAAAGAGGTGTCGCGAATAGCGGAAGGTGAGGTGTCGGCAAGATATGCCTGCAGGAGCGGACTTTCGGCATACACGGCAAAACCCATCAGCACCAGCGAGAGTGGGATGAGCCAGAGCGGCATATCTGGGCCTGCCACCACAATGAAGAGGATGGTGGTGACAGCCGAGGCTCCGTAGAAGAAGAACAGCATGCGGCGGCGCCCAATCCAGTCGGAGAGGCGACCGCCCAGCAGCGGCCCCAATACGCTGCCGAGCAGCAGGATGGTGAAGAAAATGCTGATGGTCGTGCTGTTCAGATGCCGAATATTCTGCAAGTAAAGCGGGACGTAGGTGGTGACGTTGCCCAGGCCGCGCCCACCGGCGGCGATGATCGAGACAAGCATGATAACTGCCAGCGTGCGATTGCGCAGCGGCTCGAAGAGCATTTTTATACCTGTCGTCACATTGCGCATTGACCATTGCCGGGACTGTCCGGCGCCTGGCTCTGACTTCTGGCGTGGGACACGCCGGTCTAGCAAATCTTTTTCATCGACCAGGATCAGTATCGCGATGCCTATCAGGATGCCCGGCAGGGCCGCGACGTAGAGAACCGGTCGCCATCCCCACATGCCGAGCAGCGGGCCCGCGATGAGTGGCACTGCCAGCGTGCCGATATTGCCACCTGCCACGTGCCATGCCAGCGCGTACCCGTGCCTTTTGCGACCGTAGCGGTCGGAGAGATACGAACTGCCTACCGGGTGTTGCGGCGCCCCGGCGATGCGCGAGAGCATAGTCCACAGCATCAGTGTCCAGAAGCCGGTGATGGTGCCGGTAAAGAATGTGCTGGCGCCGACCAGAATATTGCCCACGCCCAGCATCACCTTGCGCAGGATATAGCGACTGAGCAGGCCGAAAATAATCTGTAACAGGCCGCCGACAGCGTTGGGTATGGCAACGATGAGGCCAATCTGGGTATAGCTCAGGTGATATTCAACCTGGATGATGGGATAGATCAGCGGCATCAGCACCGACATGGCGTGAATGACGGCGTGGGCCGCGCTGACCAGCGTGAGGTCGCGCCCGGCTGCGGGAATGGAGATCACTTGCTCTTCGCGGATGTCATATTCGGCTTGAGATAGGTCAGAAACGTTGCGTCTTGTTTGCTCCATGTGGCCTGGCTCCCTTATGTAGAAGTATACCATAAGGCAAGGCGAGGAGTCATGAGCCAATTTTGGGGTGGGAACAGGCCATTGGATGATTTGGCTGTCTCATCTACCTCCCTCACCATTCCCCAACCTTGAATATGGTACAATACTCTAAGAAGAGTAATATGTATCTAAGTGTGCCCCTTAGCGGTACACGATTCGCGAAAACGTCATTTCCCAGCACCTCAACGAGGAGGAATCATCGATCATGCTTGAGCAGAAAGCACCGGAGACGAAAGATCAGCCCGTATACGAACAGGGCACCCTTTTTGATAAAGACGAACTGGCGCGTCTTCAGGTTGAGAAGCAGCGGTGGGAGGATACCACCGTGCGCAAGTCGTTGGAGCGCATGCCCGAACGCGCGGACCGCATGACCACGTCCGGCGTCCCTATCGAGCGCGTCTATACGCCGCTGGATAACGCGAACCTGGATTACGAGCGCGACCTCGGCTTCCCCGGCGAATATCCCTATACTCGCGGCGTGCAGCCCACCATGTACCGCGCGAAGCCCTGGACGATGCGCATGTTTGCCGGTTTTGGCACGGCAGAGGACACCAATAAGCGCTTCAAGTACCTGCTCTCGCAAGGTCAAACGGGCCTCTCGACGGCGTTTGACATGCCCACGCTGTATGGCTATGACACCGATCATCCGCTGGCGGCGGGCGAATTCGGTAAGTGCGGTGTCGCTGTCTCTTCACTGGCGGACATGGAAATCCTGTTTGAGGGCCTACCCCTCGACAAGATCACCACGTCCATGACCATCAATAGTCCGGCATCCGTGATCTGGGCCATGTATATCGTCAACGCCGAGAAGCAGGGCTTCCCCAGGGAGAAACTGGGCGGCACGCTGCAAAACGACATTTTGAAAGAGTATAGCGCACAGAAGGAGTTCCTGTTCCCGCCGGAGCCGTCGATGCGCCTGGTAACGGATACCATCGAATTTGGCACGCGCTACATGCCGCGCTGGAACACCATCAGCATCAGCGGCTACCATATTCGCGAGGCCGGAGCAACCGCCGTTCAGGAGCTGGCATTCACCATCGCTGATGGCCTGGCCTATGTCGATGCCGCGCTCAAACGCGGCCTGAAGATCGACGAATTCGCGCCCCGGCTGTCATTCTTCTTTGACGTGCATAATGACTTTTTTGAAGAGATCGCCAAATTCCGCGCCGGTCGCAGGCTGTGGGCGAAGCTGATGCGCGAGCGCTATGGAGCGAAAGACCCGCGCTCATGGCTCATGCGCTGCCATGCTCAGACGGCTGGCGTGTCGTTAACGGCTCAACAGCCCGATAACAACATCATACGCACGACGATTCAGGCGCTGGCTGCCGTACTCGGCGGCACCAACTCGCTGCACACCAACTCGCTGGACGAGGCGCTGGCGCTACCCACTGAAAGGGCCGTACTGATTGCCTTGCGCACGCAGCAGATCATCGCCAGCGAAAGCGGTGTCGTCAATACCGTCGATCCTGTTGGTGGCTCCTACTTTATAGAGAAGCTGACGGACGAGACGGAGCAGGCGACTAAGGACTACCTGGATCGCATCGATGCGCTTGGCGGCGTGCTGGCCTGCATCCAGAACGGCTTCTTCCAGCGCGAAATTGCCGAATCGGCCTATCGCTACCAGCAGGAGATCGACCAGCACAGGCGCACCATCGTCGGCGTCAACGATTATATTATAGAAGAAGATATCAAGGTTCCAACGCTGTATATCGACCGTGTCGGAGAGCGCGCGCACCTCGAGCGTCTCAATCGCGTGCGCCGCGAGCGCGATAATGCAGCCGTCAAACGCGCGCTGGATAACCTGCGTCGCGTTGCCGAAGGCACCGAGAATACGATGCCGGCCATCATCGAAGCCGTCAAGGTCTATGCCACGCTGGGCGAGATCATGGATGTCTTCCGCGCGGTCTTCGGCGAATACATGGAACCGGCCGTGTTTTAAGGGAAATGCATGCTTGAAATACATAAATCAGGCCTGGTCAAAAGGCAAACGCTCTCGGATGTAGAGCTTGCGGCCATTGAGCAGCTCATAGCCACCTGCAATGCATACGAGGGCCTGCGTATGCGCCTGAGTACAGAATGGCTCAAAAAGCGTACCGGCGATCAAACCAACGATTTTCTCTATTACGAGGATGCCAGGCTTGCCGGCTATCTGAACATCGATAGCCATGGCGTCCTGGAAAAAGAACTGACCGGTATGGTCCACCCGGATTACCGGCGCAGGGGTATCTTTAGCGCTCTGCTTGCGGCAGCGCGAGAGGAATGCGACCGGCGCGGAGTGAAGAAACTGATCCTCGTTTGCGAGGATGGCTCCCTTTCCGGCAAGGCATTTGCGCAGGCTGTGGGAGCTCACCATGACTTTTCCGAACACGAAATGGTGCTGGGAACCTTTCACGAGAAACCGGTCGTCAGCCCGCAACTGCACGTGCGCAAGGCAGGAGCCGAAGACCTGGAAGCCATAGCATTAATTCATGCTACGAGCTTTGGCGATGATCTACAACGATCAAGATCATATACGGAGATATGCTTGCGCCGTCCCTGGTGTACCTTCTATCTCGGCCTGCTGGGTGAGGAACCCGTTGCCTGCCTGCGCCTGGACGACCTGGAGGAGGAATTTGGCATTTACGGTTTCGGCGTGAGACCGGAGTACCAGGGTCGCGGCTACGGCAGGCAATTGCTGCAAGACATCATCCGCATGCTGCGCGCCGGAAGCACCAGGGGCATTATGCTCGACGTTGAGACCAATAATACGAATGCCGTCGGGCTGTATCTTTCATGTGGATTTGAGATACGAACGACTTACGGCTACTATGACCTGAGTATTGCGTAAGGGCCAGATTCATCGCGCACCAGGAATTATAGTGCCATCCATTCGGGGCCGATTTTGGTTGTTCACAAATTATTCCAGCAATGGACGCGGGGGCCGATCAATCGGCCCCTGTATAAACTTTTTGAGGAGAGCATCATTTTCATGCGTTGGTTAGAGTTGAAGGTGCGGACGCATCCAGAAGCGATCGAATCGGTGAGCGAGCTGTTGAGCCGCTATACGCCGGGCGGTGTGGCAATTGAGGAACCAATTGAACTGGTAGACGAGGGGCAGGAGTACAGGGTACTGGCGGGCGAGCCTGTGAACGTGTGCGCCTACCTGCCTATGGATGGAAAAGAGGAGGAGACTCGCCAACATGTCGCCGAGGGACTCTGGCATTTATCCAGCCTGGGTTCGCAATTTGTGGGAGACCTGCAAACCCGCGTCGTGAACGAGGAGGATTGGGCCAACGCCTGGAAAGACTATTACCACGTGACACATATTGGTCGCCGCCTGGTCATTCGCCCATCCTGGCGCGACTACACTCCCAAAGATGACGAGGTCATGCTGGAACTCGATCCGGGCATGGCTTTCGGCACCGGCCTGCATCCCACCACTCGCATGTGTCTCGAGCAGGTGGAACAGCGCGTCCGGCCTGGTATGCGCGTGCTGGATGTCGGCACCGGCTCGGGCATTCTGGCGCTGGCCGCCGCGAAATTGGGCGCTTCCGAGGTCTATTGCATCGATAATAGCAGCGTGGCTGTTGAAAGCGCCGCGGCCAACGCCGCGGCCAATAGACTGGAAGATCGCATTACCGTGGCGCTGGGAACGCTCGACGAGGCAGAGGCCGGGCGCGTGCAGAACCGGTACAACATGGTGCTGGCAAATATCATTGCGCGGGTCATCGGCGCCATTGCTCCCCAGCTTGCCGGAGTGCTGGCCCCGGGCGGGATACTTATCGCCAGTGGCATTATCGAAGAACGCCGCCATGAAGCGGAGCAGCCGCTCCTGGACGCCGGTTTGCGCCTGGTTGAGGCAGTGATGATCGATGATTGGGTCACGCTGGTCATGACGAAATAACATGCATCGTTTTTTTGTCTCCCCTGAACTACTGAAAGAAACGAACATCAGCATCTCCTTGCCGAAGGAGCTTGCTCACCAGGTGCGCGACGTTTTGCGCCTCAATCCAGGCGAGGAACTGCTCCTGCTCGATAATAGCGGCGAGGAAGTCCTGGCATCTGTCGCGGCAATCAGCAAAACAGCTGTGGATGTCCACCTGCTTGAGCGGCGTCCTGGTAAAAGCGAATCGCCCGTTCGCATCATCCTCTGCCAGGGACTGCTCAAATCGGCGCGTTTTGAATGGATTCTGGAAAAAGGGACGGAACTGGGCGTCTCGACGTTCTCGCCCATCCTCTGCCGGCGCTCGACGGCGGGTCTTGAGGATGCCGGGCCATCCAAAATTGCACGCTGGAAACGCATCATCCAGGAGGCGGCGGAACAATGCGGCCGCCCGCGCCTGCCGGAACTCCTACCCATCCGGCCACTGATGCACGCCCTCAACGATATTCCCGCGGAAGCCATCGCGCTGATGCCCTGGGAAGAGGAACGGAATTGTACCCTGCGGCAGGCGTTGACATCCTATAAGGCGCAGCAATCTGCCGAATCCCGATCGGATTCCCAAACACATACAACGGTCGTTCTCTTCATCGGCCCCGAAGGTGGCTTGATGGCCGAAGAGGTTGTCCTGGCGCAACGCTCCGGCGTGCAGGTTGTGTCGCTCGGTTCGCGTATTTTGCGCGCCGAAACCGCGGCGCTGGCAGCAGTAGCGAATGTTATGTATGAACTGGCTGGGTAACTTCTTGCTCTTGCTGTGCAGCGATCCAGAAAGGGCGCAGCAGGATCAAGGCCACAATACCGGCCAGGAAATAGAAGAAACCCATCAGGTACATGGTTGGTCGAATGCCTATACGGTCTCCAAGGAAGCTGGATACGAAAAGGCCGATTAGCAGCAAGATGGTGTTATTGTTCAAATACGCGCCGAAAACGCGCCCGCGATAACGGTCCTGGGACCTGCGTTGCAGCAACGTATAGACGGCCACAAAGAAGAACACGACCGGCATACCTGCAAGCATGGTACAAATAACGACGACCGGCAGTCTGGGGAATGTCACTTCTATCAAACAGCATAGACCTGCTGCAAGCGCGCCAAGGGCTACGAGACGAAATGAGCCTATGAGCCTGTCTACACGGTTCAGCACAAGCGAGCCAACGACGCCGCCCACTCCCTGGGCCGTCAGTATCCAGCTAAAGATGAGCGCATTATTACCTGCCACCTGGCTTAAGAACGGCACAAAGAGTGCTCTTCCCGCCCCCTCACCAATCATCGCCGTTCCCGTGATGATGAACAGCACGGCGATGAGGCGTTCTTTTCGCATCACACGCAGGCCTGCTCGCCACTCGTGCCACACGCGAAGCGCAGGAGATCGCTCCGGTGAGACATCTACAGCAATCCGGTTGCTGACGGAAGCAGGCAGAACGATGAGCAAAATCATGATTCCGGAAAACATGTAGGAGAAGCTGTCCGCCAGTACAACGCTATTCAGCCCAAACAGCGCGAACATAGCGCCGCCTAAAGATGGGCCTACCAGGCGCGTCATTTCCTCGCCGAGCGCATTAAGCGAGTTAGCCGCCGTCAAATGGCGTTCTTCGACCAGGATGGGCAGCAAAGCGCCAAACGCCGGAGTAAAAAATTGCGAGAGCGTCGTTTCCATAAACGCCACGACATAGACGAGCCAGATGGTATTACTACCGTGCAGCAGGAGCAAGGGCAGCAGGATGCAGACGCGTGAAAAATCGGCGGCAATCATCGTCCAACGTCGATTCCAGCGATCCACGAAAACGCCTGCCACGGAGCCAAGAAAAAGGCGCGGCAGCGTCTCCACGATGAACATCGCGCCGGTAGCCAGCGCCGAGCCGGTACGCTGGTACACATAAAACGGCAGCGCGACCAGCAGCACCCAATCGCCCAGCATAGAGACCAGTTGCCCACACCAGAGCAGCGCGAAGTTACGTTGACGTATGACGGCAAGCATGATGAAACCCTCTTTCTGGAAATGAAGATGGTTGTGAAGAAGATGGATAGGGGAAAGATGCTATTCCTGGAAGCAGGCAAGCACTTCCAGCGTGTCCCTGTGCAGCATCAGGGTGAGCCGGGCGGCGCTGGTAATATCCGTGAGACGGGCGCGAAATACCGGCTGACCGGCGAATTCGGTCACTATTTCCGGCTCATTAATCCAGCGTGGGTGCTGCGTGACGAAATCCTGTGCGAGCGGATGCAGCCAGACAAAAGCACCAACAAAAAAGCTGCTATTAGAACCACATACCGGGCATTCGCGTACAAAGCGCAGCCCATGCCAGGGTTGAAGCCAGGCAGGCATCTCTGCGAGGCTAACTAATCTTATGGGCACAGACGACCGGCACCAGAAACAGTGCTGCCTGAACCAGTAATCAATGGCGAGGCGCTGTATGCGTTTCCATGCCGGACGGAACGATGTCAATCCGCTCAATTCGGGGAAGCCGCCGGTTTTGATCCACGCCCGCGGCTCACCATCAAAGCAATTCGGACAGCGCATGAGCAGGTCAACTCGCCCATCAGGAAGCGTATCGAATCGCCCTTGCAGGTAGTGACGCGCGCAGAACATGCACCAGATACGGGTTTCATGCCATCCTGTATCCGTTATGGGATCAAGTAGCAGTCCAAACGTTTCAGCCTCGGTTCGTAGTTCAGTGTTGAGAATTTGACGCAATTTCCGCCTGGCGCGCACCAATCGTACCTCTAGCGCCTTAATGCTCAATTCCAGGCGCGAGGCTACTTCGCGCTGCGACAACTCTTCCAGGTAATGCAGTTCGACTGCCGCCCGATCCTCTTTTGAAAGATGACTCAGCGCGCAATCGAGCAATATTTCCATGTCCTGGCGACTCAATTCCTCGACGGGGTCAAGCGCGTATGGGTCGGCGATCTCTTCTTCCCAGGCGGATGTGCGCTCGTCGTTAGCGGTGGAAGAGAAAGTGGAAAGATCTACCAGGCGCGCGTTCGTCATGCTGCGTGTTCGCTGCCAGCGCAGGCATATATTGTGGCAGATGCCACTCAGCCAGGCCTCGAAGCGTTCCGGCGAGCGCAGTTGATCGAGGTGCTTCCAGGCCTCGATCAGCGTTTCCTGCACGATATCATCAGCATCAGCAGGTGGGATACCTTGCGAGCGCGCAAGTTGCAGCAAATGGGGCTGGCTCATCGCCAGCGCCCTGTTCAGGCTAGCTGAAAGCAGCGTTCCTGGCTGTTCGCGCTCAAAGGCGCCAGGCTCATCAAACAGGTTTTTATCTCCAGGTCTCATGATGGATATTGTAGCAGCCATACCCGTTCCTATCCAGTTATCATCTCGCTCTTCTATTTTGTCTTCCTATCTCTTTGTCGCAAACACTTCCCAAAACCCTACACCATTTTTCAAGGATGATGCAGGGAAGATGATGCAGGGAAAATGAAAGGCGTATCCAGTAGGGGCGGATATGGGGTGAGGGAGCAAGCTCCCCTACTGGTCGCGCGCCTCTTCACGTGGATGTTCAAGCCGCGTCCCTTGCGCGAGGGGCAAAAGCATGGTGACGGTCGTGCCCGAATCGGGGATGCTGGTCAGAGTCAGCGTGCCACCGTGGGCTATGGTGATGCCACGAGCGATAGAGAGGCCGAGGCCGGTGCCACCTGCCTGCCGCGAGCGCGCTTTGTCCACCCGGTAGAAGCGTTCTCCCAGGTGTGGAAGATGTTCGGCTGAGATGCCGATACCCGTATCGCGTACCTCGAGCAGCGCCTGTCCCTGCTTTATCGCCGTGCGAACCGTTATTTGACCCCTGGGACGATTGTATTTGATAGCGTTATCTAGTACCGCCAGCACGGCCTGTTCGAGCTGCATGGGGTCGCCTATCACCACCGCCGCATCATCGAGTTCTGTGATAATGCTGATCTCCGACTGATCGGCGAGAGCCTGTATGCGCCTTACCCCGGCCCGGGCAATGTCGGAGAGATTCACCACCTCGTGCTCGCGGTGAGATGCGCTGTTATCCAGGCGCGCCAGCGTCAGCAGGTTGGTTGCCAGGTTCGACATGTGATTTGTTTCGGCGACGATGTCCTCTAACAGCAGTGTATCTTCCTCGTCCATCTGCCCGTGGCTGCGTAACAGGACTTCGGCATCGGCGCGCAGCAGCGTCAGCGGCGTGCGCAATTCGTGCGCGGCATCGGCGATGAAACGCTGCTGGTTCGTCCAGGCCAGGCGGGCCGGGGCCAGCGCGCGATTGGATAAGAACAGGCCGCCCACTCCCGCGCCGACCAGCGCGACGCCGCCAAAAGCGAGCATAAGCTTCAGCAGCACGGAGAGCGCCTGCTCCTCTGGCTGGACAACCTCGGCAGCCACGATTACGCGCACATTCCCGCTGCCTGAACTCAGCGATGAGACGTCGTTCTCCGGCACAAGCAGCGCGTAGCGATAGATTTGCCCATATGGACTTCCTGTATCCACGATATCGGCGGTCGAATGACCTGTTTGCAGCGCTTCCTTCGCAAGATTATTGGAGAGGAACGCAGCCGGAAGTCCTGTACCATTCGAGATCAGATTGCCATGCTGATCGTAGCAGGCGATTATTTCGGGCATAAAAATTCCCCGGCCTGGTCCGCCGAATTGACCTGTATTGTCATCTAATGGACAGGCAACAAGTGAGGGCGGGCCTGAAAGCAATTCATGCAAGTGATCTTGAGCATGCATCTGGGTATCGCTCTCGATGGGGTTTAAAAGGAACTGCTGCGCGCTGATATAAACGGCCACGCTAAACAGAATCAGGGCCGCGGCCAGCACGCCACAATACCAGAGCGTCAGGTTAATTCTAAGCCCGCGAAACAAGATCGCTCCCGGTTCTCTTGAGAAAGGACTCCCGCTCCGGCGCAAGGGCCACAACGACCGTTGCGACTTTGGCGACCCCTGGGCAAACCTGCTCCTTTGCATGCCATTGCTCCTTCGCGCCGTTTCAGGCATCGATCTTGTAGCCCACGCCCCGCACCGTCTTGATCAATGGGCGTGAGAAGCCCTGGTCGATCTTGTCGCGCAGGTAGTGAATGTAGATGTCTACGACGTTGGAAAGCGCCTCGAGATCATAACGCCAGACGGCATCGGTAATTTGCGTGCGCGAAAGTACCTGCCCAGGATGGCGCATCAGGTATTCCAGCAGGGCGAACTCTTTGGCGGTTAACTCGATGACGCGCCCGCCGCGCCGCGCCTCATGCCTGACCAGGTCGAGCGTCAGGTCTGCCACCGTCAGTTGAACTGTCTCGTCAAAACGGCGGTCCCGGCGGCGAAGCAGCGCGTTGACACGAGCCAGCAATTCCTCCATCGCGAACGGCTTGGTCAGATAGTCGTCGGCGCCCACATTGAGGCCCATCACGCGATCCTCAACCGCCCCTCTCGCTGTAAGCATCAGCACCGGCGTCATAATGTTTTCGGCGCGCATCTGGCGGCAAATCTCGATGCCATCGATTTCTGGCAGCATCAGATCAAGAATAACCACGTCATAGGTATCGCTTAGCGCGAGGTCAAGTCCGGTCTCACCATCGTGCGCCAGGTCGACGGTATGGCGTTCCTCCAACAGTACGCGGCGCAACAAATATGCCAGGCGCTTCTCGTCTTCAACAACAAGTATATGCATTGCTCCGTCCCTCGTTTCATACCCTCATGCGGGAAATCGCCCTTTCCCTACTATACCGCATAGCAATTTCTGCTGCTATAAGGGGCCAGCATCTAGACCCATCTTTACGTGCTAGCTTAGCATCGCTTTATTGATTTTTTATGAGAAGTGTATGAGAGAATTCTCATGAAGCGCAAGTAGCTGCATGAGAAATCCCTCATGTTCTTCCAATGTACGTCTCATCGACCCCTGCTACCCTGAACGGCATGATGGTTCAGGGGATCTTGCTTTCTTTGAGCTTCAGTTTACGCTTTTTGAGAGGAAATAACTATGTTAGAAACATTGCAACTCCGCAAGGGAGAGCCACAGGAAAACGTCGTTACCGTTCAGCCTCAATATCATCGAGAACCGGCACAAAGCCGCCGCGTTCCTCTTATAAATGGCCGCTTCGCTTTGTTCGGGCAGGTTCTGCGATTTGCCCTGGTTGGCGGGCTGAATACAGTGGTAGATTTATTGATCTTGAATGGCCTGTTGTGGCTGTTTCCTACGAGCAGCACCGTCATGCTGCTGGCTTACAGCGCTTTCGCTTTTAGTATAGGAGCCATCAACAGCTTTCTCTTCAACAAATATTGGACCTTCGAGCAAAGACAGAAGACGACCCGCAAGGAACTGTTGCGCTTCGTCGCGACAACCTTGTGCGGCATCGTATGGAGCAGTATCATCCTCTGGCTTGCCAGCAATCTGCTGCATCCCGTGCTGGTCAATGCCATCGTGTGGGCGAATGCCTCGAAGGTATTTGCTATCGGCGGCACCGCGCTGATCTCCTACCTGGGGATGCGACTGTGGGTCTTCGTGAGTAAGGGACACGCGGAGCAAACAACATCCCGGCGACTCGCTACAATCCCACTTGAAGATCGAATACTGCCGGTTATGCAAGAAAGAGCTGCTTCCGGCGAATACCAGCAGCATCTTGTAGGTAGACGGCACGATAAGCCTCTCGTTGGTCATAGCCTCTCCGTCATTCTGCCCGCATATAACGAAGAGCAGGTCATCGCCAGCACCATTTTCGATGTTCTCGCCGTCTTGACCGGCTGGCATATGGACTTTGAGGTGCTGGTTGTCAACGATGGGAGTACGGACCGCACGGGAGCGATTGTCGCCGCGATTGCCGGTACATATCCGCAGGTTCGTCTCATCACCCATCCCATCAACCAGGGCTATGGAGCAGCCCTCGCGAGCGGCTTCGCGGCAGCGTCGAAGGATTTGACCTTTTTCATGGACTCCGACGGGCAATTTGACATACGCGACCTGCAACAATTTTTCCCCTACATCGATGAATACGAGGCTGTGATTGGCTATCGCATCGACCGCCAGGACTCGTGGATGCGCAAGCTCAATGCCTGGGGATGGAAACTCCTGATTCATACAGTCCTGGGCGTGCGCGTTCGCGACGTAGATTGCGCTTTCAAACTCCTGCACACCGCATTCCTGCGCCAGCATCCATTGGAGACACGCGGCGCCATGATCAACGCCGAGTTACTATACAAGTTGACGCGCGCGGGAGCCAGCTATCGCGAGATCGGCGTTCATCATCGCCCGCGCCTGGCCGGGCGCGCCACAGGAGCAAACCCAGTCGTCATCCTGCGCGCGCTGCGCGACCTCTTCACGTATGCCTGGAAATGGGGCGTAGGAGCCAGATTGGAATTCTCTCATGACTCTCCAATAGAAAATCAATAAGCAGGCTCTATGCTTGAGCTCATAAAACGATATACCTGGCGCAATTGCCAGAACATTTACTAACACGAGGAGAAGAACTACATGGCAATAGTAGATACGACGGCTCAAGTACAAGCGGGTGAGCATACGGCTGGGAAGAAGGCCGCTACTCCCTCATCTCTCTGGCAGCGGCTGGCGCTGGTGGGGGTAATGCTCATCTCGATCTTCATGAATTTTTACCAGTTGGGGCAGAATGGCTTCGGCAACCTGTATTATGCCGCCGGGGTGCGCAGTATGCTCGATAACCTGCACAATTTCTTCTTTGTCTCATACGACCCCGGCGGCTTTGTCACCATTGACAAACCTCCACTGGGCTTCTGGCTGCAAGTGCTGAGTGCCAAAATCTTCGGTTTTACGCCTTTCAGCGTATTTCTGCCCCAGGCGCTGGCAGGCGTGCTCTCGGTAGCCCTGCTGTATCACCTGGTGCGGCGTCACTTTGGCGTGGTGGCCGGTCTGCTGGCTGCGCTGGCACTGGCGCTCAGTCCGATCAGCATCGTGACCAATCGCAATAATACGATTGATAGCACGCTGGCGCTGGTTCTGCTGTTAGGGGCCTGGGCAGTGCTACGGGCCGCCGAAACCGGGAAGCTGCGCTGGCTGCTGCTGTGCGCCGTAGCGGTAGGAGTAGGCTTCAATATCAAGATGCTGGAAGCTTACCTGGTCGTGCCCGCCTATGGCCTGCTCTACCTGCTCGCCGCGCCCAGGAGCATATGGAAGCGCGTGCTGCACCTGGCACTGGCCGGACTGCTGCTGCTCTCCATTTCGCTCTCATGGGCGCTGGCCGTTGATCTCACCCCGGCCTCGCAACGTCCCTATGTCGGCTCCAGCCAGAATAACTCAGAAATTAGCCTCGCGCTTGGCTACAATGGTATCAGCCGCCTGCTGGGACAATTCGGCATCGGCGGACGCACAAATGCGAACGCGGGCGCTTCCAATCAATCCAGCAACGCGAATGGAAATGGCGGACCGCAGGGCGCCGGAGGCAGCAACGGCGTTTTTGATACCGGTACGCCTGGCCCGCTGCGTCTCTTTACTGAACCATTAGGAGGACAGATCGCCTGGCTGTTACCCCTGGCGATACTCGGCGCGCTCGCGGTTGCCTGGCAGCGACGACCACGCCCGCAAAGCGACCGCAAACAGCAATCACTGATATTGTGGGGTATGTGGCTGCTGACCATGGGCGTTTTCTTCAGCGTCGCGGGCTTCTTCCACCAGTACTACCTGACCGAGATGGCGCCAGCCATTGCCGCGCTCTCTGGCATAGGCATCGTCACTATGTGGAAGGATTACCGCCGCTCTGGATGGAGAGGCTGGCTGCTGCCCCTGGCATTGATCGCCACGGCTGTCGTCCAGATCAACATCCTGAATAGCTATCCCACCTGGGGCCAGGCGCTCATACCTATCATCGCCATCCTTTGCGTAGGGGGAGCCATCGTACTGTTCGTTCTCCGCCTGCTCCCGCGCTTCGACCTCGCTATCAACAAGGCGCGTTATATGCTGCCCATACTGGCTCTTGCTATCCTGGGGCTGGTGATTACGCCTACCGTGTGGGCTGCCATACCGGTGCTGGAAGACGTTTCCGTTCAGTTGCCGGTGGCAGGCCCAACCCAGCAAGGGGGCTTTGGCGGCAATGGCACCGCGAACATAGGAGGCGTAAATGCCGCGCTCATTAAATACCTGGAAGCACACCAGGGGAGCGCGAAGTACCTGGTAGCGGTACCCAGCTCAAACACGGCCGATAGCATCATCCTGGCAACCAACAGGCCGGTCATGGCCCTGGGAGGCTTCAGCGGCAGCGACCCCATCCTGACGACCTCGCAGCTAGCCGCGCTTGTAAAGAGTGGAACGGTGCGCTACTTCCTGCTTGGCTCCTTCGGGGGAGGCTCTGGTTCATCCCAGCAAACACTCGACCAGTTGCCCGGCCAGAACGGAGATTTTCCAGGACCCGGAGCAGATGTGCCAGGAGGATTCGGCGGGTCGGGCGGTTCTGGTCCCGGCCAGCAAAGTTCTCTCACTTCCTGGGTGACACAGAACTGCACGGCAGTACCGTCAAGCGCCTGGCAATCCTCTTCGACCAGCAGTGGGTCTGGCTCAGGTGGAGGAACGCTGTACTATTGCTCGACTACGAAATGAACGCTTTAGCTGGACGGCTTTGCATGCCGTCCAGCTTCCTTCCAATATTGGAAACCTCACATTTTTCTCCAATGAAGATTAAATCAACACAGGCTATGCTCATACTGTGAGGAAAAGAGACCTCACCTATGCATTTGAAAGTCAGAAGGAGAGCAGACAATGGAAACAAATCCATACGAATATGAACAATCTATTCCCTGGATACCGCAGCAGAATCAAATGTTCGCAAAGAAAGATACTACAGCCATGAAGGAGCAGACTGCCTGGCCGCTTTCACCTGCGCAATACCGGGGGCAACAGCAAAGAGTTAGCGCTCAACGGCTCCAAAATGTTGTGGCGCCTCTTGCGGATGCCAGGAGGGAAGGGCAGTCCACTCTTGCAAGCGCCAGGAGGGAAGGCCAGGCGCCCGTAAAAGGCACCAGGAGTACAAGGCAGGCACCCAAAGAGCAGCGCATGACAAAGGCGCGCGCATTGGAGCTGGTTCGCAGGTTCAAGCAATGGCTTGTCGTGGCATCTATCGTCAGCTTCGGTTCGATCAGCGGGCTTGTAGCCTACCACCAGGTCGCTACTACCGCCGCAACTAGCAATACATCATCGACGACTTCTCAATCGACATCATCGTCAAGTTCGTCTTCTACCAACTCAAGCAGTTCGAATAACAATACGAGTAGCTCGAGTAATTCAAATAGCTCTACAAGCAGCTCAGGCGGCTACTTTAATCAACATAGCAGCAATAATTTTGGTTCAAGTAGTTCATCGTCATCCGTAAGCGGAAGCAGTGTTTCTTGAGGAAATTTTGATGCTTGCAGGCCGCAGACACGATACACTATGATATACTAGAGACGGTGGAAGTGCGGCCTGCGCAATTATGGAGGTGCAATCATGGCAATATGGGAAGCAATTACCTGGAATGTGGCGCGGGCAGGCGGCTTTACCGCATATATATTACTGACGTTAGCAGTCGCAGTAGGATTGGCGCTCTCGACGCAGTTGCAGTCACCCAGCCGCTGGCCGCGACTGATCAACAGCGAATTACATAACTTTTTGACGTTGCTCGGCACGATCTTTATCGTCGTGCATGTGCTGGCGGTCTGGATAGACCCGTTCACGCGTTTTGGCTGGTACGAAGTATTCATTCCTTTTGCCAGTAATTATCGTACATTCTGGATGGCGCTCGGCATCGTCGCGTTGTACCTTGGCATCGCTATCAGCATCAGCACCTGGCTGCGCCCGCATATCGGTTATAGCTGGTGGCGGCGGCTGCACGTTTTGACGCTGGGCATTTATGTCCTGGCGACCATTCACGGTCTGGGCACGGGCAGCGACACGCAGACACCCTGGGCGCTCGGTATCTATATCGCCAGCGTCGTACTGGTAGGGGTACTGTTCTGCCGGCGGCTGTTGGACCCGGCGGGCAATCTCAGACGGGGGCGAGCAGCCATGAGCGTTCGCGCCGCTGCCAATAAGGAAAGGTTACCTCTCCAATCCGAAATGGTCAAGTAAAATCGTGCCAATTGGAGAGGTTCAGAAATCGCCTGTATGAAATGAAGGAAGGAGGATATGGGGAATGGGGCCACATGAACACCCGTGGATGCACTGGCATCCACATCCCTGGGATGGCGGCTACGGCTGGGGACCCACACCCGGCCCAGGCCCGGAACCCTCAATGTTTTTATCGGCATTGGGCACTGTATTCTGGATAGCCATGCTTATCATCATGGCCTGGGTCTTGCTGCGATTGATCCTGCCTTATATGAGGCCTCTTCTGGCAGACCTGCTGGATTCGCCACCAGGCGGCCTCTCTTCCTTAGATAAACTACGCGAGCGCTACGCGGCCGGCGAGATCGACGCTGAGACGTTCGCGCAGATGCGCGAGCGATTGGTAGCCTCTTACGAGCCAAAGGATATTCGTCCTGCCGAAAATGCCCACTCGCCTGTCTCCTGGAACGGCCATAAAGAGATTCTTTCCTCCCCGGTTTCATACGAACAGGTCGGGATGATGGAGCAGAGACAGCATCTATCTGATAGTGAGTAGCGAAGTTCCCACACCCCGGCCCTCGCTGCGATCTGCTCCTTAAAGAACGTCAAAACGCGCTGCCAGGCATCTGCGGCGGCTGGATCGTACCTGCGCCCCTGATCATTGAAGAAGGAATGTTTGGCACCTCGATAGAATTTTATGTCGTGCGGGATGTTGCAGGTTTGCAGCGCCGCTTCTAGTTAGTTTGTTTCTAATACCCTGAAGTATAGCAGCTTACGCCTCACCTATATGAAGGCATCAGCGCCTGTATGAGAATAAGCCCTATTGCTCACGTGACTTTTGCCCCTGTTTGCCGTTCTATTGGTTAATAATGGCACAGGCAGTGACGTGTTGACGGCGCTACGATTGACCCCCTGTCTGCTACGTGCTATTATAACGCAACGTGGTCGATTCCAGATGCGAACTATCGCGATTCTTTCGTCTCATGCTATCCGCCAGGAAGGTGAAGACGAGTAGGTGCCGGAGCAGCTTGTTATGTATGATGTGTATGGCGCATATAGTGGGGTGCCGGGCGCTTTGTTGCGCCTCCGGGAGACAGATATCGTTAGCATGGCCGGGTTGACGGTCGCTTCGTTGGGACAGGAATACTGCCGTATTGGCGCCGTCCATTCGACGAAGCGCCAGGACGCCAGGGTCTTCGGTATCGTTGATGTGCCGGATATGTCTCCTGAGCAGGCAGTATTACACACAAATGGCGCCACACAGGTGAAAGAAGCAGATGCGCAAAACGCTCCAGGGCGCTACAGTGTCGAGGTCGAGGTGCGCGATGATCATTCATGGATTGCCACCTGCACATGTGGCCGGCAAGCTTCCCCCTGTGCCCACGCTGCCGCGCTGCTTTACCAATGGATTGCGCATCCCGCAACCTTTCAATCAACAATAATGCCTCCTTCCACGTCCCCCCCATCTTTTGTCAAAGATATTGAGGCAAGCGATGCTCCAGATTCCCAGGACGATCCGCCCATTCTATCAACCATCCAGGATTCTCACGTGGAAACCACCGGCCAGGATTTGCGAAGGAGCCGGGATATCGCCACCACCTCGGCGCAGCGTAGCGCAGCACGTTTCAGCACGCAGGCGTCCAGGATCACCGAGCAGGCAGGCACTATTGCCGAAATGCTTGCACCATTAAGCCTGAGTGAACTGCGTAGTATCGCTCGCGAATACGATTTAACAACGGTTGGTCTGAACAAGCAACAGTTAATTGAAGCAATCACGAATATGGTTCAGCAGCCGGAAGTGGTGCGACGCATGGCGGCAACCCTCGAAAAGCCGCAGCGCCAATTGTTAGCCGCCCTCACGCTCGCCGGCGGCAGCATGAGCGATGAAGACCTGCGCGGCCTGTGCGAACGCTTCTCCCTGGGTGGCCCCGGCCAGTTACAAGCAACACTGCTCACCCTCTCAAGTAAAGCATTTATCCTGCGAACCAGCCTCAATGCCTCGCTACAACAGCGTGTCGGACTGAGTGGATCATCGCTCGACCTGCATTGGCAGGTGCCGCTGGAAGTCCGCAGGGCCTTACATGTAACGGTTCCCGTCACCACTTTTGATGTCGAATCATCCGGTGATGGAAATGGAGAGGCGCTCAATGTCCAGGCGACGGAACCATACAGGCTTCTGGCCGATCTTTTATTAGTAGCGCGCGCCCTGGATGGCTATCCGGTTGAACGGGAAGAGCGTCGCGATACCCGTAGGGGCCGATTTATCGCACCCAGCGCCGATTTATCGGCCAGAGATCAGTTATATCGCACCGGGGTAGGAACCGTTAACCGAGCAGGGATCTCGTCAACAACTCCCCGCAAAGAAGGAGACCCGGTGGCGAGCGATGGGTCAATAGTGATTCCATCTCCTGGCGATTTGCCGGAACCTTCGCTGCTGGAATCATTGCAGGCCGCGACGATGAATCGATATTCGCTGGCATTTTTGCGCTTCGCGGTCCGATTGCTAAGAATGGCTGAGATCGTCTATCCAGGTGACGGGCCGGCGCCATGCCTGCGTGTATTGCCCAATGCCGCGCAGTTATTGCTTGGCCCCGGAAGAGCCGATGTTTTACGTGAACTCTTCACTCACTGGTTAAAGCAGGCCAGTTATGGCGAGCTGTTCGATCTGAACGACGAGGGAGTGCGATTGTGCTGTCGCAGCACACCGTTAGGCCAGGCGGCGCTGCGAGCCGGGGAACTGGAAGCTGAAAATAGTGAGGCGCGGCAAACACTTACCGCATTGATAGCACAGGCGCCACGAGATCGCTGGATCAATTTTCCTTCCTTTGCGCGCTTTATCTACCGCTTAAATCCGTACTTTTTGCAGCGAAGGCAGCGCCAATTTTCATCACCGCACTGGTGGATAGAGCAGGAAGAGGGACGGCCCTTGCGCCCCGGCCAGTTGTCCGAGTGGTTGCGTGGGGAAGGACGCTACCTTGCTCGCTTACTACAAGGCCCTCTGCACTGGTGGGGTATGGTAGATATTGTGCTATCAGCTGACGAGCGCCTGCTTGCTTTCCGCCTGACGTCAATGGCTGGCGCGCTTTTAAATGACACTCCTGAAACGAACAGAGTTGGGGCCGGCATGAACCAAAAAAATCTGGCCTTCAAGGAGAACGGCCCGGTAAGTCTGGCGCCTACGATTACTGTGTCTGAAGAGGGCAGGCTGCTGTTACCCTCTGTTCCTGAGAACTGGGAAGTGATTGAGCTGATCGAACGTTTCGCGGAAATCTGCGGTGTTCAGGCGTGTCAACTGTGCTATCGACTCACCGCGGCATCATTGAGCGCGGCGTTCAGCTGCGGACAATCGCCTGCTCCTTTACTAGAGTTGCTGCGTAATGTCGCAACCCCGGCTTATGGTGAAAGTACATCCGTGACGAATTGGCTTGCGCAACTTGAAAGTAGAATAGCAAATTATGGTCGCATTCGCCTCTACACCGATGCAACCTTGCTCGAAGTTGCCGATAGTGCTGTCTTGCGTGAACTCGCTGCCGTGACCTCAATAAACGATGCGATTGTGCGTCCGGTGCATCCAACGTTGATGATAGTAAAAAAACAGGGTGCGGAAGGTCTCATTGACGAGCTGAAGCGGCGCGGGCAGGCCCCACTCCTACATGATGAGGCGGGGTGATATGCAGCAGAGCGATCTTTACCTCTTACAAAGCGTGCCTCCCTATCACTTACAGGCGTTAGTAAAGGCACGCCGGTCATTATTTCCGCTCAAAGACCTGCATCTTGAATTCGTCATCGATCCCGCCTCCGCACAAATCACTGAAATTGCGCAACATCTTTTCGATCCTACAGCGATCCGCGACACTTTACAAAGCCTGAGCGAGTCAGAAGTCATCATTTTGAAGGAACTGGTTTCGTGCGGCGGTCGTGCCAACAGCCGCGACCTGGCCTTATACCTCACCATGGCCGGCCTGCTCCATCCTCCTAAAAGTAAAAGAGAGACGACTCCCCTATCAAAACCTGCTCCATCCGGCACGTCCAGCAGCGCTCCAACGGGCGAACATGGTACAGTTGTACGTCATGCATCGCAAGGCGGGCCGCCTCAATATCCGGCTCCTCATCCACATGGCACTTTTGAGCAAGCGGTACACCGCCTGCTAGTCCTGGGGCTGTTGTTCTGGGGAAAACAGACGAATTTTGTCGGGCGTGACTACGCCAGTGGCGTTTATGATGGTGTGCTGATTGTACCCCAGGCTGTGATGGAGATCGCGAATGAAGAGTGGCAGCTAGATGAGAAGGAAGGAACAGCTTCTTTATTCGAAGGTGTGGAATTGGGTGAAGCGGTGCAGGGCTTGCAGCGCACGTTATATCTCTACTGGTCAATTGTCGCTGGAACGCGCGAAGGGTTACCGTTAATCAACAATAAATTACTCGCACGCTCGTCCTTGCGCCAGGTATTGGAGCAAGTACAGGCTGCGGGCATGACGCACCTGGTAGAAAATGGCGGCATCCAGTTGCCCGAAGAAAGCCAGGCTGCAACGGCACACCGTAGGAGTGACCACGAGCGCGAACAATCGACTCTCTACCGCTCGCCCACCGGCAGTCTCTCATGGTCATCCACGATGCCGCTTATAGAGCGCATACGCACCGAATCCGATGTCCCCCACCTGCTATTCATCAGGTTATTGCTGATAAAATTGGGCTTGCTCTACGAACGGCGCGGCGTATTGTACGCGGCTCCCGCGGATGCTTTTTTTGCCTTGCCTTTGCTTGAACGGGCGCGGCGTTGCTATCGCCTCTGGCTCGAAAGCTCTTTCTGGAACGAACTTGTTTATTTGCCGGATGTGGTCTTGCGTCCCGCTCCTGCTCCTCTCGAACCGGCTCACGAAGAGTCCGTGCGAGCCAGGCAGTTCGTTGTGCAGCGCGTTCTTCACGCGCAGCCGGAAACATGGCACGAACTGGCTGTTTTTATTGCACGTACCAAGCTCTACGTTCCTTACCTGCTCTTTCCGCGCCAGTACGGGTCGCGTGTCGATCGCTATTCGATTGGCAGCAATCCCTACGGGTGGGATTTTCGCCTGCGCCGCGGCTGGTTAACACACCGTGAAGGCTGGCACCAGGTTGAGGGCGGATTTATTCGTTCCATCGTATCCGGGCCTCTGCGCTGGCTGGGACTGGTCGAAATAAACGATGAGAAGCATCCCGGCGCTTTCCGCCTGTCGAGGGATATCGAGCTGGTCACCGCCGATCATCCCATTGAGATGAAAGAGCCGGAATGGGGGCGATTGATCGTGCAGCCAAATTTCGAACTGGTAGCGCTGGCGCCCGTTTCTGAGGCGCTACTGGTCAACCTGGACCGTTTTGCCGAGCGCGTGCGCCTGGAACGTATCGCACAGTACCGTCTCACAAGGGCAAGCGTTACACGCGCCATCCAGGTCGGCATGCAGGCCGCTGCCATCCAGGAGATACTGGAACAAGCAGCCGGGGACGATAGCAATATTCCCCAAAACGTGCGCTATTCGCTGCTCGAGTGGGAACGCCAGGCACGCCGCATCGAACTCTGGAGGGGCATGACACTGCTGGAAGTCGATGATGAAACCCTGCTGGATGCGCTCTATGCCGATGAGTCAATTCGTTCTATGCTGGGGCGCCGCCTTGCTCCTCGTTTGGCGGAGGTAGCCGCCAACCAGCTGGCAAACATCCAGGAGCTTCTCTGGCAGCGCAACTACCTGCCCGCGCTCGTCTCCGCACCCATACATGAGAATCTCCTGGAAAGCGGGCGCCTGCCGACATTCGAACCGCAGTGGCGACTACAAAACGATGGCCTTTTACAACCCTGCCATCCCCTGGTTGACCTCTACCTCGCCGCCGAACTTGAGCGCTTTAGCGAGCCGGATGAAAGCACCGGATGGCGCAAGCTGACGGCAACGGCAATCGCGGCGGCTTGCAACTCCGGTCTCGCGTTAGAAAATCTTATACGCTTCCTACAACACTACTGTGAGGGCGGCATCCCGGCCTCTTTCTTGATACGCCTCAGATTATGGGGTGGCGGCTATGCGGAACGCGACACGATACAGGTCGAACGCTCGCCGTTGCTCAGTCTTTCAGCCCAGGCCCTACGCGATATCCAGGCAGATGAGGAGCTTGGACCCTTGCTGGGTGCAGAGGTCTCCCAGGAAAATCGCCTGGTTCGTGTAGCACCAGAAGTACTGGAGCAGGTGATGGCGCTATTGAAAGAACGAGGATTTACGGTAGAGTAGGTAAGATTATCTCTCGCCGCAAAAACCTGTTGACAAATCACCTGATGTATGATATCTTAGTGTTACGAAAGCAAGGCAATATAAGCGGGAGTGGCTCAGTGGTAGAGCATCTCCTTGCCAAGGAGAAAGTCGCGGGTTCGATCCCCGTCTCCCGCTCCCCATCATCCAATGGTTTTTCCGGCGACGTCGCCAAGTGGTAAGGCACGGCTCTGCAAAAGCTGCACCAGCGGTTCGAATCCGCTCGTCGCCTCCCATCAGACGTGATCTCGGAGTCACGTCTTTTTATTGAGTAGTGATGGTTTTCCCCATGCGACAGCAACATAGTTATTCCACAGAAGCGATCATCCTCAAGCGCATCGACCTGGGCGAAGCCGACCGTATCGTTACCCTCTTTACGCCGGGCAAGGGAAAATATCATGCCATCGCCAAGGGCACGCGCCGCCCCGTCAGCAAACTGGCCGGCCATCTTGAACTGCTCAGCCGCAGCCAGTTACAGGTGGCGCTGGGTCGCAACCTCGATATCGTGACACAGGCCGAGGGACGCGAAAACTTCCTGCACCTGCGATCCGATCTCTGGCATATGACCTGCGGCTTCTATCTCGCCGAGCTGATTGATCGCTTTGTTGAAGATTCGACGCCCCACCTCGATATCTATGTCCTGCTGCTTGAAACCTTGCGCTACCTGGACGCGGACGCTATGGCGCTGGAGCAACAGCGAGCCAACGATACCGGGCCTTCCACAGCCCGCGCGGATGAACATACCAGGTTGCTACTGCGCTACTTTGAACTGCGCCTGCTCTCCGCAATCGGCTATGAGCCTGCGTTACAGAACTGCGCCCACTGTGGAAACGAGCTGCTGCCCGAAGAGAACGGCTTCAAAGCCTCTTCAGGTGGTGTATTGTGCCCGCAATGCTCGCGCTTCTGGGAGCGTCGTCTCTCATTGAATGCCCTCAAGGTGTTGCGCTTCTTACAGCGCAGCAAGTGGATAGAGGCCTCACGCCTGCGCCTGGACGAGCAATTGCAGATCGAGTTAGAGATGGTCATGCACAGCCTCTTACGCTTCCACCTGGAGCGTGACTTAAAATCGTGGAGCTTTTTGGAGATGTTAAGCGTCAAGATGTAGGTAGAGTACTCTCTAGCCAACTCAATAAGCTCATGGTACAATACGCATTGTATCCGAGGCGGACCTCGTTATTATTTTATTTTTATCCTCGACGTGGAGGCGCACATGAGTGACATCACGACCTCTCCTGACTCTTCGGAAGTCAACGCCCGTGTTCCGAAACGCATTTTGAGTGGCTATCCCGCTTATGTCTTCTGGGTGATGTTCAGCATCAACTTCCTGAACTATCTTGATCGCAATGTATTGACCGGCGCGGCTAATGTGGTGGCAAAAGAACTGGGGTTTGGATTTGATGGCATTGGGTACATCGCATCGGCTTTTCTGATCGTCTACACGCTTGGAACGGTTCCCCTGGGCATCTGGGCGGATCGAGCCAAGCGCAGAAATGTGGTTGCCATCTGTGTGGCCGTCTGGAGTGTAGCCACCGCCCTCACCGCTCTGGCAAACAGCTTTATCACGCTCTTCCTTTCACGCATGGTGCTGGGTATTGGTGAAGCGGGCTATTTCCCTGCCGGTACTGCGCTCATGAGCGATTACTTTCGACGCTCTACACGCTCGCGCGTCATGAGCTGGTGGAGTGTTGGCCAGCTCGTTGGCATCCTGGTTGGTTTTGTGGTTGGAGGCACAGTGGCCGGTCTCTTTATAGGCAGCTGGCGATTGGCATTCATCTTTACCGGCATTCCTGGTCTGATCCTGGCATTTCTGGCATGGAGGGTGCGCGAACCTCGCCGCAACCAGGCCGATGAGGCCGTAGGACCGGACTCCCATTCGTTTGGCAACGCGACCGAGTTAGAGGAGCCACCGCATACACTGCACATTACCTCGAGTATCTTTGCTCAATTTAGAACCTTGCTGAGCATCAAGACGCTGGTGGTATTGATTGTGATGCAGATATTCGCCTTCTTTGTGCTGGGGGTAAACGTTGTCTTTTTGCCGACCTATTTGCAGCAGAAAGATACGTTTGGTCTGACTTCGGGGCAGGCAGGTCTCTTCTCTGGAGCGGTGATCGTGTTCGCGGGCATGGCGGGCACGATTCTTGGAGGTTACCTGGCTGACGTTCTGAACCGGCGTCATCCGGGAGCGCGCGTGCTGGTATGCGGCATTGGCTTCTTGTTGAGCGCCCCGTCTTTTGCGGTGGCAGTTACCGTGCATGATCTCAGAATTTTCAGTATTTTCTTTATCCTTACCACGCTGTTGATCCTGTTTTACCAGGGTCCCAGCACGGCGGCCACACAGGATGTCGTGCCATCGATCCTGCGAGCATCGGCAGTGGCCCTCACACTGCTCATTGCTCACCTGCTGGGTGATGCTTTTGCACCCTCGCTGGTAGGAACACTGGCGACCGTCTTTGATCCGACACATGGACTGCATTTCAAGAACAGCGTAGGTGGCCAGGACTTGAGCCATGCCCTATTGATTACCTGTACACCTGCATTGGTAATTGCCGGTCTGGTTGGCATTTTCGGCGCTCGTTGGATGAAGGCGGATGTGGATGCAGCGGAGCAAGCAGACCGGGCACTGAATAATGCCGGTTAACACGCAACATTTGTGGAGCAGGTCGCATTGAGGATGTGTACTTTCCTACTGCCCTTTATTGAAGAATATGTTATAATGCGGCCAGATTATGGTTAAGGCGATTTCTTGCGGTCACCCAGGTTTCTGCCCTGGACATGCACTAAAGAGCGATGAAAAAATATGGTGAATAATTATCCATTTGACCCTAACAATCCGGCTTCTCTTAGTAATCCTGCCACCCCACAAAGTGGTATGGGAGGCAATCCGCCGGAATATCCTTTGCCGCCCGTGTCTCCACAGGCGCTTTCTGTTCCCAATTCCGCGCAATCCGCGCAGCAGGTAGCACCTGGCGCAAAAAACAATGGGAACGCGGATAGCGGTGCGAAGTTCAGTGAGGGAGGTCATCATCGTTTACCTGCAGGTACGGAGCTTTCGTTCGGAAGATATCGCATTGAGAAACTGGTGGCCGCCGGGGGTATGGGCGCCGTCTACCGCGCGATAGATTTGCGTTTTGATCGTCCATGCGCGGTCAAAGAGATGCTGGACGATTTCTCGACGGATGAAGAACGGGGAAAAGCTGTTGAGTGGTTCAAACGCGAGGCAACCTTCCTGCTCGATCTGAATCATCCCTGCATTCCCCGTGTACGTGATTTCTTCGCGGAGGGTGAGAGACATTACCTGGTGATGGATTTTATTGAGGGAAGAACGCTTGCCGAGGTGCTGGAAAAAGAGGGGAATGTTCCCGGCGTGAATGGAGCGCGCGGCGTTTCCGAGGCGCGCGCTCGCAGCTGGGGGCAGCAAGTATGCAGTGTCTTAACCTATCTCCATAATCAGAAGCCGCCGGTAATTTTCCGTGATCTCAAGCCTTCCAATATCATGGTTACCGACCAGGACGAGATCAAGCTGATTGACTTCGGCATTGCCCGCACGGTGCAATCACAGCGCCAATCGACGATTATCATGACGATTGGTTACGCTCCCCCCGAACAACTTCACGGCATGCCTGAACCGCGCAGCGATATCTACGCGCTGGGCGCAACCCTGCATAAAGTGCTGACGCGCCATGACGCGGCCAATAATAAACCGAGCATCTTCTCATTCCCGCCCGTTCGCCTGCTGCGACCGGATATTTCGCCCGCTTTCGAACAAATTTTGATGAAGGCGTTGGCCCCCAATTTAGAACAGCGTTGGGCCAGCGCCGCCGAGATGGGGCAGGCGATTATCAAACTGCCGCCAATTCGGGTGAATCCACCGGCAGTAGCGCCGGTAGCCACAGTACCGGGGGGAGATCGCAATACTCCATCAAGACCAGCTGCGAGCGGCAACGGATTAACCGGCCCGGCGGGAGCTTTGATCCGGTTAGCGCAGGATCACATTCGGGCCGGTCGCATCGATCCGGCATATGCGGTCACCGGCCAGGCTTACGCGCTTGAGCCGAATAATGCCCTGGTGCATAAACTCTATGGGCAGGTCTTTGCGCGCCGCAACCAGCCTGAGCAGGCAATGCAGGCGTACAATCGTTCCTTGCAGTTGAATAATACCGATCCGGAGACGCACAAACTGGTGGGCGATGTCTATCTCTATCTTCGAAGGCAACCGGCGCAAGCCATTCCCGCCTACACAGAGTCGCTGCGTTTGAACGTCAATGACCTCGAGGCGCATATGCGGCTGGCGAAGTGTTTCGAGGAGACGGGGCAACTGGAACCGGCGTTGCGCGAATACCAGGAAGCGGCCCGGCTCGATCCCAAACAACCAGGCATTCACTACACGATCGGCCAGCTTGCCTGGCGCCTGAATCAACTGCCATTGGCGGAACGGGCTTTTGTTCAGGTGCTAACGATCAACCCCGCCGATCACCAGACGCGGTTTTTGTTAAGCCAGGTCTACGAACGCGAAAATAAGCTCGAAGAGGCTTTCGAACAATGCAGATTTGTAGTCGAGGCGATGCCGGCGAATACGGCGGCCCAGGCTATGCTGCAACGATTGCGTATTCAGTTGAGGCGTTAAGCCAGAGCGGGACAAACATACATTCTTTTGCGGAGCTGAGTGGGACGATGAGAAATACTACGACAACACTTCGATGCAGGCCGGATGTAAGGAGAGAAAAACATTTGAGCGCGCATGGCTTCGTAGCTGGTATGCGCAAAAATACAGGTTTGCTTGTACTCTCCATATGTGGTGGGCTGCTCATAGCCCTCCAACTGCTGATTCCCTCGCTGGCGTTCGCCTCGACAAGCAGGAGCGCGAGCGACCATGCTTTCTCTTCCTCACAACAAGAAGCGTTTGACCTGGCCGATGTTGCGGTGGTACGCCTGGTCGTCACCTATACGGTGCCTGGAAGCTCTTCCAGGATGCTCTGTACTGGCTTAGGCGCGATTGTTGGCAGCTGGCTCCCCAATAGCCCAACCGACAAGAATACCTGGGTGGTGACCGATAGCTCGCTGGTGACAACCAACGGCACCAGCTGTAAGGGGCCGGGGACATTTGGTATCCTGACGACCGTTGAGGTGCTGGCCAATACCACCTATAGCGGTCTGCCCCCTTTAAGCCAGCCCATCGGACAGCTCAACTGCGCGCAATCGTTCTGCCGTGACGCCGCTACCGGTACACTTGAAACACTGGATGGCATGGCAAGCCCTGGAGGAGCGGTACTCTTTTCCTTCCATAGCGATGCGCAGCACCTGCAACCATTTCTGACCATTACTCCTAATGCGAATACCGACGACACCTCGTTCGGCATCGAACTGGCGAGCGCGAGTAGTTCCTGGCCGACGACGCCGGTTGCGGTAACCGACCCCAACACGCTGGCGCACTACCTGGTTCCCGATGCTATCACTTCGCCGGTGGGCCATGCGCCCGGCAACGTCTCTTCCACTGCCACCCCAACAGCTACTGCTCCCATCCAGGCTACTCCATCGCCAGCTGGAACCTACGAGCCAGGGATGCCCCTGATAGCGCCGGATGGAAGCTTGAGCGGCCTGTATGTGAACGAGAACACGACGATCACCGCAACGCAGATCAACGTGTTGCTGAGCCGGCAGCCAGAATTTTCACCGACGGCGCAGGTCCGCCATCAGAGCCAGAACCCCTTAGAGGGGAACTGGCACATCGGCATTTCGGACTACTATGCCAATAATTTCCAGGGGGCGCATACGGCCCTCACTGCCATAGCCCACGCGAATCCCCCTGTCAACCCTGATTTCAAGGCCGCGGGGAATTATGACCAGCAGCACGTGGTGCCAGCGCTGCAAAAGAATGGCAAGAGTACTACTGGTGGTTCCGGCGCTGGAAATAGTGGCAGCGGCACAATTTTAGGCTTCCCTGCCGGGCAGGTGATACTGGTAGGAATTATCGGCGTGGTGATCTTGCTGGCACTTTTATTGATCCTGGTAAGCCTGAAGTTCGGGCAGGCACGAGGGCGACGCAAGCAAGAACTGGCGCAATTCGAGGCGGACCAGGCTGAGGCGCAGCGGCTGGCCGAGATAGAGGCACAGCGCCAGCAGAAGATTACAGCGCGGTTGCAATCCCCCTTCAGCACGGTGCGTTGTCCGAACTGCGGCGTACAGGTCACTACCGATGATTCCGTCTGCCCGAACTGCCATTACTTGCTCTCGGCTTCGGATTCTGGATTACACCTGCGCGCTGTACCGCCTCCTCCAGTAGAGCCACCTGCTCAGATGAGTCCCGCACAGGTTTATTCCGGTACGCCCGCCGCGCCTTCTATTAGCGAGATGCCGACGCTGCAATTCCCGCCCAGCAACGGAAACGCGAACGATTCCGATAGGACGCAGCCTTACGATATACAACAGTTGCAGGGCATGAATCTGAGCCTGGCAGTGGGGGCGCGTACCGATCGCGGTATTAAGCGCAAGCACAAACCCAATGAGGATAACTACTTCGCGCTACAGGCGCCAAGGCCCACAAATACGCAGCCGCAGGAGTTCGGATTATTTGTGGTGGCGGATGGCATGGGCGGGCACGCGAATGGACAGGATGCCAGTCGGCTGGCGATTCAGACGATTATCGATTTCATGCTACCGAAACTTGCCAGCGATGAGCCGATGAGCGAGGACGATTTTAAAAACCTGCTCAACGAGGGAGTGCAACGCGCAAATCAGGCCGTTCACCAGCGCAATATGGAAGAACGAGCTGATATGGGAACCACGATGACAGCTGCCTTAATCGTGGGGGCAATCGCCTATGTTGCCAATGTGGGTGATAGTCGTACCTACCTGTATCGCGAGCCTGAAGGACTGATCAAGATCACACACGATCATTCGGTGGTGGCGAGCCTGGTTGACGCGGGTATTATTAAGCCCGATGATATCTATACGCATCCCAAACGCAACCAGATTTATCGCAGCCTGGGCGAGAAGCCGTTTGTAGAGGTCGATACATTCAAGGTGCCACTGCAGGTAGGCGATAAGTTGCTGCTGTGTTCTGACGGGCTGTGGGATATGGTGCGCGATCCGGAGATACAACGTCTGATGAGTGCCCCTGCGCCCGATCCCAATAAGACGGGGAAGGCGCTGATCCAGGCGGCGCTGGATGGCGGTGGTGAGGACAATGTAAGCGTGATTGTGATCTACATCAATGAAATGAGTAGCCAGCCCACCATATCAAACGTCCAGTTGATCGCCAAGCCCGAGAACGTTACCCTACCAGAATTGCCTCTACCAGGAGCGTAGGGGCGGACTCTGGTCGATGCTTCTCTCCTGTGCTATAATCAAGACAGCACATTTTGCCTTTATTCATCCACGTACAGAACGAAGGCAGTTATTTGGAGGGAAGGCACTTGGTAACGACTGTTAACCTCAATTATCTATACGCGGGCATCCTGTTTGCCGCCGGTTTCATATTCGTGATGCTGACGACCACCGTGGCAAACATCATCGCCCCTCATAGTAGAACCAAAGAGAAACTACAGACGTATGAATCCGGTGAGACTCCGATAGGTTCCGCCTGGGTTCAATATCCGCTGGGCTTCTACATCTTTGCCCTACTTTTCGTGGCGTTTGATGTAGATATTGTCTTTATTATCGCCTGGGCGGTCATCTTTAAGCAATTAAGCGTTTTTGGCTTCTTTGAAATTCTCTTTTTTATTATTGTGCTTGCGATTGGTCTGGCTTACGCGTGGCGCAAGGGAGTTGTGCGATGGATATAGTACCACGTCCAAGAAGTCTCACTACCTCTACGAGTGGATATCGCGACCAGAACGCAGCGCTCGCCCGGGACCTTGCTCCAATAGCCCAAATAACCGGAAAACCGGTCAATCCAAAGACGCTGAGAGGCGATTATCTCAGCCTGGATGTTGATCGTAATAACCTGGTGGCTGTGTGCCGTTTCCTACGCGACCAGCTGGGTTTTGATATGCTGAGCTGCATTTCGGGCGTCGATATGGTCGATCACCTGGAAACCGTCTACAACTTGCGCTCGCTTACTCGCGGGCAACTGCTGCAACTGAAAGTGCGCATAGATAGCGAGAAGCCCGAAGTGGATAGCGTTGTATCCGTCTGGCCTACTGCCAATTGGCTGGAGCGCGAAACGTTCGATATGTTCGGCATTCGCTTTACAGGGCATCCCGATCTGAGGCGCATGATGCTGGATGATGAATTTGAAGGCTATCCCCTGCTCAAGAGCTTCCACCAGGTGCCATTAACCACCAAGCCGCCCGCGACGACGCAGGTTGACCCGAATGTAGCCGTTGCCGGGCCATACCAGCAGAAGGGCGTGGAACACGTGGTGCAGAAAAAGCTGGGGCAGGGCATGGAAGAGCGCCTGCACCCCGGTACGCCGACCTTTGGTCACGCTTTCCACGGGGCAACGGAAGAAGCAAATCAGGAAAACGCGACGGCAGCAGGCGAATCGGCGCCGGGCCAAACACCGCCCGGTAAAACAGCCCCGGGAAGTTGAGTAAGTACTATGCCAAAAGCAAGAAAACGAACAGGAAGATCACAGGCCACAGCTCGCAGGGCTAATGAATCGGCGGTGGACACGATGAATCGGCCCCTACTTTTGCAGGCCGATGAATCGGCAATGGGCACGATGAATCGGCCCCTACAGAAGCATTCGAATACTAAAGCGCAAGCCCGGGCAGGCAACGCGACGGCTCCCTCGCAAGAAACAGTAAGCGCTCCGCAGGTCTATCGTCCGTTCATTTCACCTGTTGTGCGAGGGCCGCAGAGCCTGATTATGCCGGGCATGGTAGCTCTGGGCTGCTGGTTGATGGCTTTCACGATGTTCTTTCTCTCGACCGATCCGAATCGCAACCTGTTCGGTGGTATTGCCGTGCTGATGGCCCTGATGTGGACGTACAGCTTTGGCACGCGCACGCGCAAATTGCTCTCACTGCAACGAAAGGCATAACAGACGGGGTTTTCATTTGATCGGCTACGGTGGACAGGCACAAGGCGCTGTCCCTACAAGGCCACCTTTACATAAAGAGGAAATCTATGGCAACAAATCAACGTACAAGTGCAAATCCGCACGTGGCGGAAGCGCCCGAGGAAATTAGATCGCAGGAAATGCTGCTCAATATGGGGCCACAGCACCCCAGCACACATGGCGTTTTGCGCCTGGTGCTGACGCTGGAAGGCGAAACAATCGTCGATTGTACGCCGGTGATTGGCTACTTGCATCGAGGCATCGAGAAAATCCTGGAAAATCGACCGATTATGGGCGGCATCCGCTATATGGATAACGCGGATTACCTGTCTCCCATGCTCAACGAAATCGCCTACGCGGGAGCGGTCGAGCAGGAGATGGGCATTGAACCGCCGCGGCGCGCGCAATATATCCGCCTGCTGGTCGGGGAAATGCAACGTATGGCGAGCCACCTGGTAGCAGTTGGCACCTATCTGCTTGACCTGGGAGCGTTCACCCCTGTGCTGTGGGCATTCCGAGACCGCGAGGGAATTCTTTCGCTCTTTGAGGCGCTGGGTGGTAGTCGCTTCAACGTCAATTACATGCGCGTCGGTGGTGTGCTGCACGACTTCCCCAAGGGATGGCTCCGCGAATGCGAGGCGTTCCTTGATCGCGTTGAGAAGAACATGAGCGAGATGGAAGGACTGATCACCGGCAATGAGATCTTCGAGGCGCGCACGCAGGGTGTCGGTTACATCGATCCCCAGCAGGCCATCGCCTATGGATTGACCGGGCCGATGTTGCGCGCGACGGGTGTGAATTGGGATTTGCGCGTCAATCGCCCGTATATGGCCTATCGCGAAGTGCCGGTGAACGTGCAGGTACGCCAGGAGGGTGATTGCTTTGCGCGTTACAAGGTGCGCATCCAGGAAATCTACGAAAGTATCCGTCTCTGCCGCGTCGCAATTGATCAGATGCCCGGTGGACCGATCAGCACGCGCACGCCCATCGCGCTACGTCCTCCTCGTGGTGAAACCTACTTTGCCATTGAGAGCAGCAAAGGCGAACTCGGCATCTACTTTATCAGCGATGGCAGTGAATATCCCTGGCGTGGGAAGATACGCGGTCCGTCCTTCGTCAATCTACAAATCCTGCCCGAAATACTGCGCGGCCACAAAATGAGTGACGCGGTAGCTATCATTGGCAGCTTTGATCTTGTGCTGGGCGAGGTTGATAGATAGCATCTCTGGGAGTTGTCTTATGTATGTATTAAGTTCTACAAGCCCTGATCTGGGAACGCAACTGTATAACGGCATTTTATCCTGGCAGTTTCTGCAGTTCGTGGTTGCATTCCTCTCCTTTTTCGGCTTTGTGCTGACAAGCGCGATCATCCTGATCCTGGCCGAGCGCAAGATTATGGGCTGGATGCAGGATCGCGTCGGACCAATCCATACCGGCCCATGGGGACTGTTACAGACCGTGGCTGATGTCGGCAAATTGTTGATGAAAGAGGATATTCATGCCTCTTTGACGGATAAACTGCTATTCCTGCTCGCCCCATCCGTCTTTCTGGCACCCGTCATCGCGGCTTTTGCCGTCATACCTTTTTCGCCATATGTAACCCTGCCCGGAACGGCGCTGGCTACCGGTATTGTCTATTACGTAGCAATGAGCTCTATTGACGTGGTAGGCGTTGTCATGGCCGGTTGGAGTTCCAATAACAAATATGCTTTGATCGGTGGCCTGCGTTCCGCCGCCCAGATGATTTCATACGAGTTACCACTAGTTCTTTCGCTTATCGGTGTCGTGATGCTTACCAGCGTTCTGGCCGGCACACTCGGCTATCCTGGCAGCCAGGGCATCGGCACCATCTCAATCTGGGAGATTATCCATTTTCAGAATGCGGCCGCGTGGCCTGGTAAGGGCATCGGCTTCTTCGATTTTATCTTCGAAGGATTTACACCCTGGGCCTGGTTCTTCCTGGTGCAGCCCTTGATGATCATCATCTACTACACCTGCGGTCTCGCCGAGACGAATCGCTCGCCGTTCGATCTTCCCGAAGCGGAATCGGAACTGGTTGCCGGCTATCTGACCGAGTATAGTGGCATGCGCTGGGCGTTGTTCTACCTGGGCGAATATGGCAATATGACGATTGTTTCGGCAATCGCAACGACGCTGTTCCTTGGCGGCTGGTCCGGCCCGGGCGTTGCCTACCTGACAGGGCTGAATTCTCCTGGCTGGGGACTGCTTGGCAACCTGCTGGGTATTGCTTACTTTATTCTCAAAGTCTACCTGCTCTGCGGCGTCTTCATCTGGGTACGAAGTACGCTGCCGCGCCTGCGTGCCGACCAGTTGATGCAGTTCGCGTGGTTGATCCTCATTCCCACCACACTGGGTAATATCGTGTTGACCGCGGCGATCTTCCTCATTCTCAATGCCCTGGGCGCATCGAATATCATCTTCCTGGTCATCCTGGGCGTGATCAACTGGCTGTTAGTGTTTGGCTTCATTCAGGTGGTCAGGCGCGCAACTGTTGCCACGACACGTAGAGCTCAGGCACCTGCTATTCGCGCGCAGCGGTTGGCCGGTACCCCTGTGCAATTACCTGAGCGCGCTACGGTTTCCAGTGGCCGGGGACAATAGAGAGAATCTCGAACCTACCTATCACCTGCCGGGGAGCAATGCATGATGCATTGCTCCCTCATTTTTCCTTCCCTTGTTCTCCTCAAAAAAGCCCGCTATTTGATGAATGATTAAAATAAATTCACCTGAGCAATTTTCCAGGTGATTTTCTATTTGCAAAAGCAATCAAATAAAGTATAATAATAATCAGTACGAGTAACGGCATTTTTGTCAAACAGGATCAATCATTCTGCGATTGTCGCCGTGTACTCGGAAGATTTTAGTATTGATTCATGCGCAGTTTACTTAACAGCAGTGAAAGGACACACGAGTATGCAGCCCTACCAGCCTTATCCTGAGCCGCCATCGCGTTCATCGCAACCCTATCCAGAGCAACCTCCCCAGTCGCAGCAATTGCAACCACCTGGCGCCATGCCGTACCCACAACAACAACCGTATCCCCAACAGCAGCTCTATTCGCAACCTGGTGCGATGCCGTATCCCCAACAGCAGGGTTATCCTATGCAGTACCCTCAACCGGCGCCGCAAGGGATAGCGGGGCAAGTAAATGTAAATGTGCATAATTACCAGCCGCAGCCGGTGGTGACGGTCAATATTCACCAGTCGAGTCCGAATTTTTTGCTACGCGTCATCTATTATCTCTTCATTGGCTGGTGGGCCGGGTTTTTCTGGTTGAACCTGGGCTTTTTCTTTTGTTTTACGGTAGTACTCTTGCCTGTTGGTCTTGTAATGCTGAATCGACTGCCAACGGTATTGACGTTGCGCCCTGCTGGCCAGCAAACGACGGTATCAGTTTCTGGGAGTAACGTGACAGTGGATATAAGAGGGACGCAGCAGCTCAACTTCTTCGCCCGGGCTCTTTACTTTATCTTAGTTGGCTGGTGGGCCGGTTACATCTGGGCTGTGCTTGGTTATTTCTGCTGTTTGTCGATCTTCCTACTGCCAGTTGGCTTAATCATGCTCAACCGGTTGCCGGCAGTACTGACGCTGCGCAAAAATTAGCGCAACATTATTGAGCGGCAAGCCCCGGCAGGGCCAACAGATGAGCCTGCCCTGCCGGGTTTTTGATCATTTGCAATAGTTGAATTATAGCCGGAGGATCGGTATCGGAGAAGATTTATATTCCCCTTAATTTCAATACCACCAGCGCGAGGAAAATGCTCAGGATCGATCCGGCCACTACCTGCGCTACGGTGTGACGGCGCAGAACGACGCGCGACCAGCTCACCAGCACCAGCAGCAAGAACAAGGGCAGCAGGGCCAGGCCATAGAGAACGGTCAGCATGGTAGCAGCTCCTGCCATGGTTGAGGCATGAATACTGATCTTCCACCAGAGGGTGGTTACCATCAGGATCACAGCGCTGATGGTCGTCAGAATTAAGGCTGTCTGTAAATCCCTTGGCCCATGCAGTAGCGATAGGACGAGTAGCCCAATACTGGTAGAAATGATGCCGAACAGAAATGGCCCGGCGCGCTCTGAGCGGCGACTCATCTCAAAATCCGAAAGCTTGCCGGTACGCACGCCGATTACGACGTAGATCAGAGGACCGACACTGAGAAAGAAGAGCGCAATCAATGCATAGATGAGGGCTGCCAGTTGATCGCGGGCATGATAGAAAGCGACCAGCAAGACAAATGGCAGCGAGACCGAGACGGGAGTCAGGACCGTCGAGACAACGCGGGCAAAACGTACGTGCCGTGATTTTACCACAGGAGTCTGGATAACGATATCTTGATTGTTCTGTTGCAGCGCTGACACCTGTGAGCGTCCCTGGTTCGTCATAGCACTCCTTCTCGTTTGAGATCGACCTGTTGAGCAATGATTCTATGGCCTATGATTTTACTGGCAACATCGCTAAATGCCCCGGCGTCTCCACTACAGAGTACCTCAAGCCTCTCAACGTCTCCAGGGCGTGCATGATTCTGGCTTCTCGCGCGCATCAAGCCCTCCGCATCCAAAACCGCGTGGGTGCGGCGCGCAATGGCCATTCCACTATCGATAATTTGTATGGAATGTCCGACAACACGCTCGATTATGTCCCGTAAAGCAGGGAAATGAGTACAGCCGAGCACAATTACATCAACATCTTGTTTCAGCAATGGCTGCAACGCCTGCTGAACCGTAGCTTCTACAAGAGGGCCATCGAGTTCACCGCGTTCCACCAGCGTTACCAACTCTGGACAGCCAACGGCATAGGCCTGAATGCCCTCCGCGAACTCATCAATCAATTGGCGGAGATACAAAGCTCTAGCCGCCTGGTTGGTGGCAGCAATGCCAATGCGGCCTTTTTTGGTAGCGCGCGCGGCAGGTTTTACCGCCGGCACGACCCCGATAAAAGGGGTTGACGGGAAAGTGGCCCGCAGAGTGCCGATGGCTGCTTGAGTGGCAGTATTGCAGGCAACAATGATCAACTTTACCCCTCGCTCAATGAGAAAACGGCTGATCTGAATAGATAAGTCTGTAATATCTTCATCGCTGCGCATACCGTAGGGGCAATGCGCAGTATCACCAAAGTAGATGTATTGTTCGTCTGGAAGCTCTTGCAAGAGGGCCGCAAGAATGGTCAACCCTCCCGCTCCCGAATCAAAAACCCCTATTGGGGCTGCTGCTTTGCCTGGCAATGTTGACCTTTCATTATCGAGACTGCTTTGACTACGTTCGGCATCACGAGCAGGATGTGTTTCGCGTGTAGATACGGCATCCTGTGTATTCCAATCATCCATATGCACCTGAAGCGGGTTTACAGCTTATTGCATTTACACTTGACATTTTTGGGTTTGGCTACTATACCCTCCCCACGCGGAAGCAGCAGGAACCGGACCTTTTCCCGGCTTCCCGATGGGGATTGAAATTATATTGTCACAGTACGAAACTCGCGCTGTTCGCCAAATACATGGCGCATAGCGTCACTGATCTCTCCCAGTGTGGCATATGCCTCAACAGCAGCGATAATCAAGGGCATCAGATTTTCCGATCCCGCCGCGCCGCGTTCAAGAGCGGCCAGGGCCTGCTGCACGCGTTCGTTGTCGCGTCGCCGGCGCAAAGCCGCCAGACGCGCGGCCTGCTGCCTGCCGATCTCAGGATCGACGCGCAGCAGCGTTGGGCGCTCCTCGTTTTCTATAGTGAAACGATTGACACCAACCACAATGGCTTTTTGCTCTTCCAATGCGCGCTGGTATTCGTAGGCGGCCTGTTCGATCTCGGCCTGCATGAAGCCTTTCTCAATAGCATGCACGCTGCCGCCGAGTGCATCGATCTGCCGGATATACTCCCAGGCCTGCTCCTCGATTTTATCCGTCAGGTACTCGATATAATACGAGCCGGCCAGGGGATCTACCACATCGGCAACACCGCTTTCGTAGGCAAGGATTTGTTGCGTGCGCAGGGCAACCCGCACCGCCTCTTCCGTTGGCAGCGACAGGGCCTCGTCCTTAGAATTCGTATGTAGCGATTGCGTGCCGCCGAGTACCGCGGCGAGGGCCTGGTATGCAGTGCGTACAATGTTGTTATCGGGCTGCTGCGCCGTCAGCGTCGAACCGGCAGTCTGGGTATGGAAACGCAGCATCATCGAGCGCGGGTCCTGCGCATGGAAGCGGTCGTGCATAATATGCGCCCACATGCGTCGCGCCGCGCGAAACTTGGCTACCTCTTCAAGCAAGTTATTATGACTATTGAAGAAAAAAGAGAGCCGGCCCGCGAAAGTATCGACATCGAGACCAGCGTTCAGGGCAGCCTGCACGTAGCTGATGGCATTGGAAAGGGTAAAAGCGACCTCCTGCACTGCGGTCGAGCCTGCCTCACGCACATGGTAGCCGCTGATGCTAATGGGATTCCAGCGCGGCAGATTCTCCGCGCAATAACGGAACATATCGGTGATGATGCGCATTGAATGCTGCGGCGGATAGATGTAGGTGCCGCGGGCGATATACTCTTTCAGGATATCATTTTGCACCGTACCGGAGAGCTTGCGCACATCCGCGCCCTGCTTTTTAGCGACGGCAATGTAGAGCGCAAGCAGGATGCTGGCCGTGGCATTGATGGTCATGGACGTGCTGATGCGCTCTAATGGTAAGCCATTGAGCAGGGTCTCCATATCTTCCAGGCTGGAGATGGACACGCCGACTTTACCAACTTCTCCTTCTGCGAGGGGATGGTCGGCGTCATAGCCCATCTGGGTGGGAAGATCAAAGGCGACGGAAAGGCCAGTTGTACCCTGTGAAAGCAGGAAGTGGTAGCGTTTGTTGGATTCTTCTGCGGTTCCGAAACCGGCATACTGGCGCATCGTCCACAGGCGGGAGCGATACATGCCTGGATGAATGCCGCGGGTAAAGGGAAATTCGCCAGGAAAGCCCAATTTATCGTGGGTGTCGAATTCTTGCAGGTCTTCCCCGGTAGGCAGGTCGGGTATTTCGATGCCTGAACTGGTCACGAAGCTGTCCTGTCGTTCAGCAGTCTTTTCTTTTGCTTTGCGGGCGGTGGTGTCGCGCCACTCCTGGATGTTTTTGCTCTGATGCGGTTCCATGCATAACTCCTCACTATGTCCCACAGAAATTATAGCATATTGAGGGGAAAGCGGAGAACACTATGAGTTTTTTGGCCCTCCATCTCAAAGCAACTGCTCCGGGTCGATACCGCACTCGCGCAATTTCTCGAGAATCAACCTGGTCTTTTCGGCTTCGGCCTGGGCCTGTCTCTCAGCTATTTGCCGGGCCTGAGCTTCGGCCTGAGCACGCTTCTCCGCCTCCTGCCTGGCCTGCAATTCAATCTGGACTCGTTTCTCGGCGAAGAGCCTGGACCTGGCTTCGTCCTCTGCTCGTTTCTCGGCAACCTCCTTACTGCAATACAATACGATGTACTCCAGTTTAGTGGTGGTGATTCTGGTCCAGGCTCAAGAGCACTTGCCTTGCTTCCCCAGTATTCTGAGCGTCCACCAGTTTGAAGAAGAGGAGTTGCAAGGTTTGCGCATCCGTGATCTTCTCAACCTGTTGTTGAGCAAACGACGCAACCTCCGGGAATTTCTTCTGGACGTAGCTCAGAAGCATATCTTGTCTCCCTCGAATGAGGCCTTCCTCACGGCCTTCCTCACGGCCCTCCTCTCGACCCTCCTCAATACCTCGCTCTCGACCCTCCTCAATGCCTTGCTCTCGGCCCTCCTTAAAGTATTCCTGTCCAATTTCTTTATAGACCCAAGACTCGCGTAGAATATCCTGAAACATGTGAAACCTCCTCTTGAACCATTCGCTTTCGTCCGAGCCTTCTTTGAACACCAGCCCACCCAGCAGCCGGGTCAGTGCCAGCAGATCATATTCCTGCGCCTGAGTCAGTTGCTCAATCGCCTGCTCGACTACTGCTGGTTGCCTACCACCTTTGCTCAAAATGGCAAGCGGCAGTAAACCTAACCAGTGATGACGCAAAAAGAATTCGGCCGGTATCTCCCATAATTGTATCACGTCAAAATAAAAACGGTAGCCCTCGCGCCCATCGGGCCGGATGTAGATATAGGGGGATTCGGCAATGGCTCCCGTCTTGCGCAGATACACTACAAAAGGATAGACTGGATAATGGTTATATTCGCGCGAGGCCTCGATGCTGTATTCGGTCACCCGCCGGCCCATCTCGGGGTCGCTATAGGTCTGAAACTCGATCAGCAGCAGTCCCGGCTCTCCATAGGCAACGATTTCGATTAACGCATCCACAAAGAGCTGCCGGCTCTGCAATTCAACATTCAGGGTGCGTACAAACGTAGCATTAGCCACTAACCAGTCAGTAAAGTGCGGCGCGTAGGTTTTGACCATGCGCTTCATGATGTTATCCCATAGTCCTGCCATTTCAAACAAGACCTCCTACTGTTTCTTTCTGCCAGTAGTGTAGCAGGGCGGAAATCGCCTGTCGAGGGTACTAATACTGATGGGCTAAGAAAAATTAGACTATGCTGGACGTTACTCAGCCGGTGGTTCTTTCTTATGCTAAAATAAAGAGGCCTCGATGTGTTGCCAGAACGATATAGTGATAATCTATGAGATTGACCGGCTTGCATCACTAGAAATCAAGGGAGAAATAGCTTCATGAATGCTCAATCCAGACCTGACCTGAGCGATATTTTTGCCTACATCGACGCCCATTCCGAGGCATTTTTGGCGCGATTGATCGATTACTTACGGCGTCCAAGCATTAGCGCGTATGGCGAAGGAATTGCTGAGGTCGCGGAATATATTGCCGGGGTGATGCGGCAGATGGGGCTGGCGGTACGCATTCTGCCAACGAAAGGTTGGCCGATGGTGTTTGGCGAGTATCACCTGCGCCCGGATGCTCCAACAGTGCTGCTTTATGGGCATTATGACGTCCAGCCGCCTGATCCGCTTGAGGAATGGATCTCGCCGCCTTTTGAGCCTGCTATTCGCGATGGTCGTCTCTATGCGCGGGGCGTAGGTGATAACAAGGGACAGCACTTTGCGCAACTCATGGCGCTGGAAAGTATTATGGTCTGCCGTGGCACGCTGCCCTGTAATGTCAAGGTATTGCTCGAGGGTGAGGAAGAGGTAGGCAGTCCGCATATGCCGGATTTTGTGCGCGAGCATCGAGATGAATTAAAGGCCGATTTGATGATTGTCAGCGATGGACCGGTACATGAGAACGGACAATCTACGATCAGCTTTGGCGTGCGCGGGGTGCTGGATATAGAATTGCGCGCTCGTGGCGCCAATCGCGACCTGCATTCCGGCCACTGGGGAGGAATAGTGCCCGATCCGCTCTGGACGCTGGTTCACCTGCTGGCCTCGATGAAAAATGAGCGCGGCGAGATCACCATCGAGGGTTTTTATGATAACGTGCAGCCCTTGACCGATTTGGAACGTGAAGCGCTGGCAAAGCTGCCCGTTGATGTGGATGAAGTCAAGCGATCACTGGGTTTGCAGCGCCTGGATGAGCCACAGGAACGTGGCTATTTTGAACGCCTGGCAGCATGGCCTACACTGACAATCAACGGCATTCATGGCGGTTACGGCGGTCCAGGCTCCAAAACTGTTTTGCCACACGAGGCTGTTGCCAAGTGCGATATCCGCCTGGTAGAGGCGCAGACCGCCGAAGAGATTCTGGCGAAGGTCAAAGCGCACGTGCAGCGTCACGCCCCTGAGGTTAGCGTCACAAGCTATGGTGGAATGGACCCGTCGAAAACGCCACTGGATTCGCCGTTTACCGAGCCACTGCGACAGGCTATCACCGCCGCCCAGGGCGCTGAACCCCTACTCGTACCGGCTAAAGGGGCCAGCCTGCCCAATTATGTCTTTACGAAAACGCTGGGTATTCCGGTCTTTGGCGTTCCCTACGCCAATCCCGACGAGTCCAACCACGCGCCAAATGAGAATATGGAAGTGGCACGATTCTTTATGGGCATCAAGACGGGGGCCGCTATGCTCATGTATCTAGGGCAATAAAAGACCGCACTATTGATAGTAAGTGCGGGGACTGATCGAGAAAGGATGTGAAGAATGCCGCAATGGGAGTATTGTGAAGTTGCCTGGACGCCCAAACAGATCATCATTCATGTGTATAGCAATCGTGAAAATGGAACATATGAAGGTATCCAATCGCCTCAAGAATGGGGAGCTTTACTGACCCAATTGGGCGCCGATGGCTGGGAACTGGTAGGCGTGGTGCCTGCACGACCGGCCAATCACTCCCTCTATTACTTCAAGCGCGCGGTAGATTCTCCGGCGGAAACTGCATGGGAAGAACGTAAGAAGGCAAGGATGCAGGAGGGCAAACTGAAGGAGATCAGGTCGGAGGCCGGCTGACCTCTTCCCGTCACTTATCCTGTTCGCTGCTCACCACGACCAGCACATCTCCCTGATTCACGGTCTGGCCCTTATTCACACGGATTTCTTTGATCTTGCCGGTAATGGGGGAGGACAGGTCGTTCTCCATCTTCATGGCTTCGAGGACCACGACCGTCTGGCCACGTTCTACGCTCTGGCCTACCTCTAGCGTTATGCCGAGCACCAGGCCAGGCATAGGAGCGCGTACCATTGCCTCGCCCGTCTCGTGTGTCTTAATCGAACCGGCCAGGGCCTTCTCGCGTTCGTCCTCGACATGCACCTCGAAACGCTGCCCGGCAACCTGGACTTCATAGGTGATCCCATCTTTCTCGCCGGGCGTTGCAATGCGGCGGGCGAAGACTTCGTATGATTTACCCCCAATGAGCAGGCTATAGCGCCCACCCGTGCCTACCTGCCCTTTTGCATCGGCTGCCAGAGGCGCGATGTGCCGCCAATCGATGCTCAGTCTCGTGCCATCAATGCTAATTTCGCGTTGATCGCTGTTTTCGCCGGTATCAATGGTGTGTGATCGGTCATTGACAGTAGAAATATATGCCATATGCTTTTGCCTCTTGATGTGTGAAGATGGGTTCGATGGCTGTCCACGCCGCCTACAAGCAATATTATATCACCCTCTCGATATGAGAACGTGATTCGGGAGTAATTACAGGCGCCACTATGCCAAAATTCTAATACATCTCTAACATTTCTCCTATGCGGTTCTAACAGATGCTATGCAATACTGTAGGCAGAAGTTGAACGGGCAGCATTCAGAACGACATGCAGGTTTGAGGATATGAACACAGAGAGCAATTCCCTACAACACCATAATGGTAAGAGTATGCGGCATGCACAGCAAACGCCGCATTGCGCGAACTGTGATATCGAAATCCTCTGGCCGCCAACAGTAGCGCAGGGGAAGACCTACTGCTGTACCGGATGTGCAGCGGGCGGTCCCTGCAACTGTGATTATTCGCAGTACCGTTCGGTCAATATCGCGGGTGTCATCCATTACGGCCCGCCCCCAGAATAGAGTAGGGAATGGGCACGGGTGGCCTGTTTCCCGCGTAGAGGCTGAATACTACACATACCCGTTAACCCCAAATTTCTTTGAAAAGGAGTGTTAGTCGTGGCAAAGATTCATCCAATTGGCGACCGCGTGGTCGTAAAGCCCGCCGCTAAAGAAGAAGTGACCAAAAGCGGCATCGTTATTCCTGACACCGCCAAAGAGAAGCCCCAGGAGGGGACTGTCATCGCCGTCGGCAGTGGCCGATTGCTGGACAATGGTGATCGCGCAGCGCTGGATGTGCGCGAAGGTGATCGCGTCCTGTTCGCCAAGTATGGCGGCACCGAGTTCAAACTCGATGGCGAAGAATATCTTGTATTGAAAGAAAATGACATTCTGGCCGTGATCGGCTAAATATGCTTGTTTGTTAGGAGGTAAAGAAGAGCTATGGCAAAACAACTGATGTTCGACGAGGAAGCTCGTCGATCCCTGAAAAAGGGCATCGATATTTTGGCCGGAGCGGTCAAAACAACTCTTGGCCCCAAGGGGCGCAACGTCGCGCTGGATAAAAAGTTCGGCGCCCCCAGCGTCACTCATGATGGTGTGACCGTCGCCAAAGAGATTTCGCTTGAGAATCCTTTTGAGAATATGGGCGCGCAGCTGCTCAAAGAAGCTGCCACCAAGACGAACGATGTAGCCGGTGATGGCACCACCACTGCTACTGTACTGGCCCAGGCCGTTGTCAATGAAGGCTTGAAGAACCTGGCCGCCGGCGCCAACCCCATGCAGCTCAAATATGGTATCGACAAGGGCACCGAGGCGGTCGTCGAATATATCCGCTCCGTGGCAATACCGGTTGAAACCAAGAAAGATATCGCGCAGATTGCTACGAACTCCGCCGCCGATGAGACGATTGGTAACCTGATTGCGGAAGTGATGGACAAGGTCGGTAAAGATGGCGTCATCACCGTTGAGGAATCGCGCGGCACCAACTTCGAGACCGAGTATGTCGAAGGTATGCAGATCGACAAGGGCTACATCTCCGCTTACTTTGTCACCAATACCGAGAAGATGGAAGCCTCGCTTGATAACCCCTATATTCTGATTACCGATAAGAAGATCAGCGCCGTGCAGGACATCCTGCCCATTCTTGAGAAGATGACCCAGCAGGGACGCCGCGATATCGTGATTATCGCCGAGGATGTCGATGGTGAGGCGCTGGCCACACTGGTCGTCAACAAGCTGCGCGGTATTCTGAACGTACTGGCAGTCAAGGCCCCTGGCTTTGGTGATCGGCGCAAAGAGATGCTGCGCGATATCGCCGTACTAACCGGCGGTCAGGTCATCAGCGAAGAAATGGGCCGCCGCCTAGACAACACAACTCTGGCCGATCTCGGTAGCGCCCGTACCGTCGTGTCTACCAAAGATGACACCACGATTGTTGAAGGTCATGGCGATCCGGCCGACATCCAGGCCCGCATCCGCCAGATCAAGGCTCAGATCGATGAGACCACCAGCGATTATGACCGTGAGAAGTTGCAGGAGCGCCTGGCGAAGCTCTCCGGTGGCGTTGCCTTGATCAAGGTTGGGGCAGGCTCCGAGGTCGAGTTGAAGTATCGCAAGACCCGCGTTGAGGACGCGCTCTCCGCTGCCCGCGCTGGCGTAGAAGAGGGCATGGTTCCCGGCGGTGGTGTCGCGCTGTTGAACGCTATCGAGGCCCTGGATAAACTGCATCTTGAGGGCGATGCCGCGACCGGCGTCAACATCCTGCGCCGCGCTCTTGAAGAGCCCCTGCGCCAGCTCGCCATCAACGGCGGTAAAGATGGCTCAGTCATCGTCGAAGGCGTGCGTCGCGGTCAGAAAGAGCATAACAACAAGAACTACGGCTATAACGTCCTCACCGACCAGTACGAGGATATGTTCCAGGCCGGTATCACCGATCCCGCCAAGGTGACTCGTTCCGCGCTGCAGAATGCTACCAGCATCGCGGCCATGATCCTGACCACCGAGGCCCTGATCACTGATCTGCCTGAGAAAGAGAAGCCCGCTGCTCCGGCAATGCCCGAGTACTAGTTCTTCCCACCAGAAAAGGCCGATAAATCGGCAATGGGCGCAATAAATTGGCCCCTACGCGTAGGGGCCAATTTATTGCGCCCATCGAGGTTATGAATTTTTTACCTGCAAAATTGGTAAGTACCCCAGGCCATGTCATTCTTCGCTGCGCTCAGAATCTCAGTGCGGCAGGACACAGATTCTTCGCTGCGCTCAGAATGACATCGCTCTGTGCCGGGGTAGGCCGGGATTCTTCGCTGCGCTCAGAATGACATGACCTTGTGCTATCTTGTTCGATCTACTGTTCCTTATGACAGGAACTTGAACGAATTGAGCATGGGCAGGTAGTATTCCTGGACGGCCTGGTCATAAATTTCTGTGGGCGCAAAAAAGGAAATGTCGTAGTACAGGTGATTGCGCTGCACGGCAATGCTCGTCATATGGAAAGTGACGCCATTTGAATTGTCGAACGTGGCATCTACTTCATCCCATGGAACCCCGCCAACGGTACGCTGTGGCGCTGTCGGCTGGATCACCTGGAAATTTGTTATCCCCTGAGTTCCCTGGATTCCTGCCAGATTACCCGAATTAACGTCGTTCGTTCCTGAAATTTTTGCCGAGCCGGTGGCTGTGAATCGTTCGATAGTAATAAACAGGCCATTGTTTTGCTGCGGCGCGATGGTAAAGTATGAACTATCGCTAGATTTCTGTACTGGCTGCACCGCCCAATCGGATGGATATTTCAAAGAGACGCCCACATCAGAGCTGTTCAGCGTTTTAAATGAGGCTGGCGGAGGTAACTGCGTCCCTGTTGTTGGCGATGGCACAGGCGTGGAATCCGGCGCCGGTAGCACTATATTATTTGAGGTTGGCGCGTTATTATTGGTGGAAAACCGCCCATTGGCATAGAGAATACCGAGGGTTGCACCACCCCCGATAAGGATGCTGAGAAAAAAGAGTCCCAGCATGGCCGGAATGCTGAGCGTTGATTTTTTGGATACGCTCTTACTTCCCGTGGCCGGAATGGCTGGCGAGAGTTGCGCTGGCCTGGCCGCCTGGATGGTTTGTATGCCCGTTCCGGTCGAGTAGGAAACATTCTGCGGCACAGTTGCCGGCCAGGGAGGTGATCCCGCCGGTAAGTATGAGAATGAGACCGGGCGCACCTGGTAGCCGCACCTGGAGCAGGATAGAGACGAGTCAGGCAATTCTGCGCTGCATCGAGGACAGTTCATAGGGATCTCCCATCTTATGCTGTTGTTGGAACCAGACGACAATCGAACCGTACTATTCCACTACGTCGCTCTGTTACAACTTTTATCACTTCAAGCGTAATCTGATCGCCGGTGGCGTAAGGAATATCCACTTCATCTAAGACGCGGCACTCAAAATGCCGTTCCGAATCATTGATATCGGCAATCACACAGCGCACATAATTGTGTTCGCTGCCCTGAAATATGGTTTTTAACCCTGGCTCTTTTTCCAATAAGGTACCGGAACGTGTCATACAGATGTATTCCTTAGTATCAAAGCATATATTTGCATGAAATATAGTGGAGCGAGAAGAAAATGTCAACCTTTGTAAGGACTATTTTTATGCGCGTGAGAAGAGGAAGATCAACCACCCCACCTCTATAGGGCGGGAATGGTTGATCTTCCTCTTCTCGGGACGTGTTAAGAACAGCTGCTTCTGGCCGGAGATTCTTCGCTCCACTCAGAATGACATGCTCCCGGACTGTCCAGACCAGTCCGGGAGCATGTCATTCTGAGTGGAGCGAAGAATCTCTGACAGTCCCTGTTCCTGTGCCTGTCCTCTTTGGGCCGCAGGATAGGCACCAGGCACTGTCCCTACTTGACGTGCGACAGCGGGCCGGCATTATCCGGGAAATTGCTGGTATTAAGCACCTGGATGCCTGCGTTTTGCTCGCCGTTGAAAGGGGTGACGATTGGCTGGGTCTGTCCGGGTTCGCAGCCCAGATTGAACGGCACCTTTGGATCGTTGAACCAGAGGCCCAGGTGATACTGGTGTGTGGCCGGGAAGGTGATGTTATTGTTATCTCCAAGTGAGATCGAGAAGGTCTCAACGTTGAAGATGCCCTGCACGGTCACACTACCCGCCCCATACTGATTGGCTTGTAAATCGGTCTGGTACCAGGCAACGCCGAAAGGTTTGTTAGGAAGTTCGATGACGAAGAGGTCATAGCCGGTGTTAGGAGCCAGGCCTGAGGCTTTGATCGTCATTTTGTCGTTCAAGGAGTTCGGCTTGATGGTAACGGTGGCGCTTGCATGGGGCAGGCATGCCGAAATATTCGGAGAGGGCACCATGCTAAAGGTGAACGAACTTTTGTCGGGTTGGACGTTCGCATGCGCGCTATTGGCGGAGATGGAGGAGGCCGAGGCATGCATGGTGAACGCGCTTAACGAGGCTATCGCTATGATTGCCAATGCTACAAGGCCTGACACTTTGGACCAACGAGTAAACAACTTCTGCATATGCTGCATTCCTTTTCTTTCTTCTCGTACAAGCGAGAACTGCTGCTAGTTTGCTACATACTGCCGAGGACAGGTTGGATACAGGAAATCCTTTATCCGGTGCTGCCATCCAGCACGTATCCTCTGCATGTATCCTGTGTGAAGATTACCTGGAAGGAAAGGATGAGCGTATGCGTAAGATTACCCATTTATGCGTGTGGCGATCAGCCAACCAGTCCCCAGCGAATGGCGTAAGCGACGGCGGCGGCTCTTCCTGGAACGTCGAGCTTGACGAAAATGTTGCTCAGGTGGCGGTTGACGGTGCGCGGGCTGATTACCAGTATTTCCGCCACTTCGCGGTCGGTATGGCCCTGGGCAACGAGTCGCAGCACTTCCAGTTCGCGCCTGGTGAGATGGAGATCAAGCTGATAGCCCGGATGTGAGATATGTTCAGGCGAAATACGCTGTTGGGCCTGTCTATCCTGCTGCTGCTCCAGCTGGCGGACGCCTTCCTGAAGGGTATCGACAAGGCTGGCGGCACGCTGCATGCCGTACTGTAAAAATAGCGTTCGCGCATGCTCGCATAACGCGTGCATACGCTGCGATGAGGAGGAAGCATGGTTTGCCTCTACCCTGCCGCGCATCAAGGCCGTTCGCGCCTGTTCATACAGGATCATCGCCTCTTCAGGCCCATTATTGGCGCGCCGGCAGAGCGTCAGGCCATCTTCAAATGCCTGCTCCGCCGCTTCCCACTCGCCTTTTGAGGCCGCGACCTCTGCCAGGATGCGATCAACCGACGCGCCATAATGCATAAAGCCGCGCAGCGTGCGAATACGTTCGCTATAAAGGACCGCACACGCGCGGTCCTCAAGGTGCAGGTAGCCCTCGGCAAGAAAAGGTATGTAGAAGTGGCCGCTAAAGCCGACGGGTTCTGGAAAATCCGCCGCGCGATCAAGCTGCGCCCTTGCCGCCGCTTTCCCCCTGCGACCCGTAACGGCGAGGAAATGACCATAGAGCGCGAGCGTGCTGGGATACCATTCCGTATTACTGGCCGCCTGGATTGCGGCGGAGAAAAGCCGCTCCGCCTGATCCCAGTTGCCACGACGAAAATGAAGCTGGGCCTGGGACTGTATCACAACCGGCTTGAGGCGCACATTATTCAATTCCTCAGCTTCCTGCATAGCCTGTTGCAGTTGCGATTCGCAGCTCGACCAATCGCCGGCGGTGAGCGCTATTTCCGCTTCGTTCCAGTAGAGCCAGCCCAGGATATAACGCACGCCGTAACGACGCGCCCTGTGAAGAGCACGCTCTGTATAGAGGCGCGCCTGCTCTATCTCGCCCAGCGTCAGGTAAATGATGCCCAATCCCTGCTCGCCAAGCGCCGCGCGATAAGGGTCGCCAACGGCTATGTACAGCTCGCATGCCTGTTTCAGTAAACGAATAGCCTCGAAAATATGCTCGCCCCAACCACGAATCCAACCGATTAGATGCAAAGCAAACGCCTGACTGCTTTGATCACCAATCGCGGTCGCCAGCTGGTGCGATTGCCAGAGCGCCGTTTCAGCTTCCTTGCCGCGGTTCAGGAAGATATCGAGCATGGCGCTTGCCTGTAAGAGCAACAGGCGTTCGGTGGCAGTAACACGCTCAGGACTCAGCACACGCCTGCCACTTGAAAAGCTGCGTCCCTGTAGCCATGGCACGGAAAGCTGAGTATGGGCCTGACTATCGTTTTTGTTATTTTCCGCCGCGATTGCGTCCTGGGCCGCCCGCAAATGAGCGAGTGCAAGGTCGTACCTGCCCTGCATACGGTACACATCGGCCAGTAATCGATTCGCCTTTGCAAGCAAGAAAGGAAACGCATCATGCAGTTGCCGGCCAGATACCCTTTCCTGCTGAAACTCGCTTATCGCCCCCTGGAACGCCTCACGCGCCTGCTCAAGCTCTCCCAGCTTAGACCAGCTCTCCCCTAGAGCCACGCGTGTTTGAATGGCGAGAATCGCCTTCTGTCCCGCGTCAAGCTCCCTCGATACCTCAAGCAATTCCAACACTACTCGCAGGTACGCTATAGCCTCTCGTAGCGCCTGTTGCCGGATGGCATCCTCTCCGGCAAGCAGGCTCCAATGAAGCGCGGCCTCCTTCTCTCCACTCAAGACAAAGTGTCTGGCAAGTTCCGCGGCATGTGCAGCAGCAGCCTCTCCATACGAAGCCTCTAAAGCGCGGCCTATCGCACCATGCAGGAATCGTGTCCGCTCTACCGGAAGCGCGCCCTGCATTACCTCCTGAACGACCCCCTGGCAAAATCTATAGGCATCAAGCGCCTGGTGAGAAGTGGCCCCAGGAATCCTCTTAATCACCTGCGCCCCGCGCGCCTCATCCAGCAAAAATCGGGTCTGTTCCTCGTCTTGCTGCACGACCTGCATCAGGGCCGCCAGGGGAAAGGTAGAGCCGAAGAGGGATGCGACGCATAAAAGCTCCCGGCACCGCGTACTCAATCCTTGCAGACGCTGCTCCACAGCGATTGTAATACTCTCCGGCAACGGTGCGTCAACGCCTCTTGCCTGCCAGGCGCCCTCCTGTAGCGCGAGTCGTTTGTCCTGGGCGAGTACACGTACCAACTCTTCCAGAAAGAAAACGTTTCCCCCGGCGCGAGAGACCAATGATTGTATGAGATCTGCGGCAATCTCGCCAGGGAGTAGGGCGTGCAGGTGTCGTATCATAGCTTCTTCGTTCAATGGGCTAAGTGGTAAAACGCGCAGCAATCCCTGGCGCATCAAATCGCTCAAAGCCCTGGCAGCAGCAGCGGTTGCCGCCACCGACACTCCCATCTCAGGTGTATGCCCTGTGGCATTGAAACGGCCGGGCGGGCGTGTCGCGCCGGCCAATGCGACCTGGCTCCCGCGCAGGCGTATCGTCAGGTACAGCATCAGTTCCAGGCTCGCGCTATCGGCCCATTGCAGGTTATCAATGCTCAACAAAAGGGGCCGGTCAAGGGCCAGGCGTTCCAGCAATGTGGCAATCGTATCGAACAGGCGGAATTTCTCCTGCCCGGCAGAACGTTCCGGGGTCGCGATGGGAACGCTCAGCTTTCCTGGCAGTTCGGGGAAAAGATCGGCCAGCGCCGTCACCATTGCTATGCCAGGAAATGCAATCTCCCCTCTTTCGCCATCAGGCGAGGCATCCTTCTCTACCACGTCTAATCCCAGGTAACGTGAGAGTTGCACGCGCGTAGACGAGCGCAAAACCGGGCGCAGGGCTTCAATAAACGGAAAATAGGGAAACAGGCGGCCAGATTCATACGCGCTGCTCTCCAGCACAGAGAAACCGCGTCCTCTGGCCATCTTATGCATCTCGGCCAGCAGGCGGGTCTTCCCCGCGCCCATCTCGCCACTGATCGTCAAGGCGCGCGCCCCTGCCGGTCTATCCCGCGCCACCGTTTCCAGCAGCAGCGAAATCACCTGCAGTTCGGTCTCGCGTCCTACCAGTGGCAGCGCGTCATGCTCATTGTCCCGCGTCGCCTCTATTGTAAGTGGATCGTGAAAGGGTATCTGCATACGTGTTCAACGCAAGAATGGTTCTCCTGGATACTCCGGAGCGCGCCGCTTGCGAAAGAGCGGCGCGATATCGTGATAAACGAACAGCGCGTAAAAGACGATCAGGAACGGCGCATCGAACAAAAAATAGAGCCAGAAGGACGGCGAGGCATCGAGCCACAGCAGATGGTAGAGCAATGCGCCCGCGACGAGCGTGCCGTACACAGCAGCGACCAGGGCCAGCGGGCGGACACGCGTCCAATCACGTTCTGTAGAGAGCCAGAGAGCGCCGACCGCATTACCCAGGACGATGGCCCCGATAAAACGATCAAGCAGGGGCGGGGTAGGGGTAGGCCAGAGAGGAAGACGCAGCTCCGGCAAAAAGAAAAATCCCAGTCCCACCAGCAGATTAAAAATTCCTGCCAGCAATGCCAGTACACGCTCTAGCGGGCTAAATGTCAGGCGATTCATGACTCCCTCCTTTCCGGCCATACTCGACCGCATTCATTATACAACCACAGGGACGAGAAGAAATCGGTAGAAAAGCTGCATGTTGAACCTATTATGGCCCGTGTGTTAGACCTGCGCATCTTCCCTATCCGGGCAGTCCTGGGCCTCCATGCATTGATATGCTTTGAGCAAGCCAATACCGACATTGCTGCCAGTGGTGAAGTCTGCTTGCGTTTCCAGGGCATGATCTCCGGTCAACCATTGATATTGCCCGGCTGAGGTGGTGATGGCTCGCATGGCTTCGAGAGACCAGAGATGATGCGGAATTCCAAGGGCGTGGAATTTCTGTAGCAGGCGCGCGGCGACGGCGCTGATAATGGGCGTGGCGAAGGATGTTCCCGACCAATATGCCCAGGCGTGCGCGTTGGGTTCCTTATATTCCGGCGGTTGCTCCTCTGCTACAAGCTTGGGATAGCGACGCGAACTGAAGACGCCAATGGGCGAGTCGATGTCCCTGGCCGCGGTCCAGTAGTGCGGATCGGGGCCGATAGTGCCTGGAGGAACGGTGCCCTGTGGACCTACGGGAGGCACGGCGATGGGCCTGCTGCCCCCATACGTTGCGACTCCATTGTGATGCGGGGGCAAGGCCGGGTAGTTGCTGTAGGAGGCGGCGCGATAGCATTTATCGACGGCACCGACAGAGATGACTTCCGGGAAAGCGGCGGGAAAACGGGGGCCGCGGCGATAGGGCGTGCTGGGGCTATTCGAGTCGTTGCCCGCGGCGGCTACGACGACGGCTCCGAGCGCGGTCAGACTCTGGATGACTTTGTGCAAACCTATCAAGAGCAGACCTGGTCCTGACGATTTCTTGCTGGTGGAATCTGGAGGGAAGCTGCCATCATCTCCAAGCCAGAAACCGGTTAATTCCTCTTGAGGGGGCGCGAGGACAAGGCTCAGATTAATCACGACCGGCCTTCCGCGCAGTCCGCCATCTTCGGCATCCCTCAGCATAAGCTTCAGGATATTTTGTAGGGTAGCAATCAGGGTGAGCGTGTCGAATGTGCCGTAGTCGTTCAGCACGCGGATATAGTGAATGTCGGCGCGGCGAGCCAGGTCACGGACGATGCCGGTAACAAAGAGGCCATGATCTTCCATGTTGAAGCCATAAGGCTGCCCATAGATGTCGTAGCCGGTTATGATCTTATCGTCGGCATTTTCCTTAAGATGATCCGGCAGGTATTGATATTCCCTGCGAATAAAAGGCGAGGTAGAGCGTGTCATCTCCTGGGCGATCTCTTGCAGCAGCAGGTTACTGGCGCCGGCGTCTCCGGCAGCTTTTAGAATATCATCCGGGTGCAATTCGGGCATGGTATCCAGCACATAGATGGTGACGCCTTCGCCGGTCATGCCCGCGATGGGGGATGGATGGGGAGAATCGAGGTCAGGAAGAGTGATAGGCCAGTAGCCGGGAGTGGAACTACATGTATTTTTCACCGGTACCGGAATGGGGGGTGAGCCAGGCCCGCCACCACCATGGCAGTGGGGTGCGCTATCTCCAAGCCAGTTGGGCGCAGCAGCGGTGATAGGAACTTTTCCGAGCCGCCTGAGCACGTTCAGATTGCTATTCAGCAGGTTGACGACCTGGCGTGTATTCGAAGGTCCTTCGCAGCAATTCCCGGTCTGGTTCGCTACGCGCGCATCTTGAATGGGATGAGGCATCGGCACCTGTTGAATGCCAAAGTAACCCATGACAATGGTGCCGTTATCTGAAGGAGATGGGAACAGGTACTTGCCGCGTGGATTGTTGATGTCGTCCTTGCCGTTTTCGGACTGCCCATCGTCATCGTCTCTTGTGGGATGCAGTACCATTTTTTCGAGCGCCTCTATCCTTCGTCTGAGCGCTTCAATGCCCTCTTCTCCCACGACTTCTAGCGTTTTTGCCGCCTTCTCGCCCTGCTCTTCATCCCGGCCTTGATCTTCTTCTACAGGACGCGGATGGGGAATATCCTGGGCGCTGATAGTGCTGAGCGCAAATCCACGATGACTGAGGAACTGATTGAGGTTGTTCAGGTGTAAGGAGGCGATAATTTCTTCGGGGGAGGAACCATAAAATGGGCGCGTGGAATGAAATGATATCGCTACCTGGTCTTCAATCCAGGCCATGGTCAATTCGCTCCAGGCTGTGCTGTCGCCTTGATTGCTTTGCATATGTTATAAATCCTTTCTGTACCGCCTCAGGTGAGGACAGGTACAAGGAGCTGCCCCTACAGGGTACGGCAGGTGCCAGGTACTTTTCTGAATCCGTTTAGGGATTGAAACAAATACATGTGTTTCTAACTATGTAACGACGGAGATCGTTCTTTTTACCGGCTGCTTACGGATAACGCGGCATTCTGGCGGATGTTGGCGAACAAATCCGGCGAGAAGGAGCCTGTATCGCCGACGAGACGAAAGGCGGCCCAGAAATAGGGATGGGAGTGAGCGGCCTGCGAACCATGCAGCAGGCTGCATTGTGCGGCACGCAGCGCCTGAATCTTCGTATCCCCCTGCAATAACCTGGTATAAAATTGCTGCATGAGTTCGTTGGTGGTACTATCTTCTACCTGCCAGAGGCTCATCACCAGGGAGGCGGCTCCGGCAGCGAGGAATGCGCGGCCAAGCCCCACCTGCTCATCACCGCCGCCCGTGAGCGCCAGCCCGGTTTCGCAGCCACTCAGTGTGACAAGCTCGCACCCGCGCAGGTCCAGGCCGAAGGCGTCGATGGCATTGAGCTTGCCACCGGCCAGTTGCACACAGGAGAAGTTAGGCGCGTCGAGCCGGCTTTGTCCATGTGTGGCAAGATGAATGATGGGACTGCCAGGTGCCTGCTCAATGAGCCTGGCAACCGTTGCTTCCTGCTCCAGATAGCAGTGCCCACTCAACATGGATGCCAGTCGCCGGGCTTCTTCGAGCGCGCGGGGCAGGTGCCCATTTGCCGAATAGCCAAATACGAGTGGGGGCTTTGCGCGCTCCTTCGCGCCGGTATCAGGGCCTTGCGAGTTACTATGTGACGATACGGCACCAGGGGGATTCTTCGCTGCGCTCAGAATGACAGGCCCCGAACAGGCCCCGGACATGTCATTCTGAGCGCAGCGAAGAATCTCTACATTGTCGTCCGGCGCTTTGAGCTGTCGTAGCATATTGCTAGCGGGCAGGTAGTGGATTTGATAGTCTTCTACCAGGAAACGAGAGCCATTGTAAAGCGCATGGAACGGCAGTTTGTGCAGCGGCCCATACGGAATGATGGTGAGGTAGCCCGATGATGAAGGCAGCTGATCCTCTATGGGCGCTATCAGAAGATTGTAGAGCTTGTTCAGCAACCGGCGAATGACTTGCTGAGGGGGCGAGTCGATGCTGGGCCAACCGCCCGGCTGCAGATGCGCGTGTAATAACGGCAACAGGCGTTCCAACTGTTCAACCGCGCCGGGATTTTCACATGTCGTGAGGCCTTCTGTGGTGAGCGCGAAGATGACCAGGTTCCCTTGATGGAGAAAGTATGCGAGCATGAGTTGATCCGGCATCAGAGACTGGCGCAACCGGCGAATACTCACTTGCTGCTGCTTGCGTCGCGCGCGCTTCTGGGGCCGCATGGCCGCTAGCGACTCCGATTGGTGTAGAGATATACGTTCAAATAGCTCGTTGATTTTTGCTTCGCAGCGGCGGATTTCACGCTCGATATCTTCGCGTTTGATCACCGCGGAATCGGATGCTTCGACCTGTTCGAGCATATTGCTATAGTCGCGGTAACGTTCCTGCCAATCTTTGAGTTCGTGTTGGAGACGCGGCAGGATGGCAGATTCTTCGCTGCGCTCAGAATGACACGGCTCATTGATACGTACTGATTGTGCTTGTGAAAATGCTGTAGGGACAGCGACTCGTCCCTGCCCTGCGATCCCCGAAGAGGACGGGGACGAGTCGCTGTCCCTATGGGCACTCTCGTCAGGTTCACCAAAGCAGGACGGGGACGAACCGCTATCGCTACGGGCGCTCTCGTCAGGATCATCAAAGTCCAATCCTCTATGAAGATAGCGGCGCAGCGCTATGGAACGCGATTGCTCCAGGTAGCCGAAAGCGCGTTCTGCCTCGCCTCGTCGTAAGCACAGCGCGATCATATCCGCGTAGACGGCCCAGGCGCTCTGCAAAAATGAGGGCGAAAGGTCGGAAACCAGGTCGTTCAAGATGCGTTCAATCTGTGCTATTGCCGCGCTATACTGCCTGGAAGCCTTGAGAAGATTCCCTTGCAGATCGGCAATTCGCCCCAGCAGGTAGTGACTTTTATAGACCGACTCTTGCAGGTTGTGCCGCCGCGCCTGTAATACCGCCTGCCTGCATACCCTTGTGGCCTCTTCTACATCTTCCTGAGACCCTCTCTTTGCTTGCTGGATGCCCAGAAGCGCATTGACCATCACCAGGGCGGCCTGAACGGAGCGCGGCACTAGCCCCTGCGTATCAAAATGCCGCTTGAGGGTTTGCGCGGAGTCATAGGCTTCGGTACATGACCCCATTTCGAGTAATAGTTCGGCCTGCTGGAGCCTGGTGCGGTATGCGTAACTCTCGAATTTGCCACGCTCGTAGAGTTGCGAAGCTTCATTGAGAGCGGTAAAGGCCTCAGATAATCTCTGCGCGGCTTTCAAGGCTGTTGCGTAGGTACAGAGCGCTTCGGCAGTATCCAGCGACATACCCGCTGCGCGATAAGTGGTGATCGCCTCGCTCACTAACCGGCATGCTTCGGCGGCCCTATTCAGTTTTACCAGGCACTCGGCCATAAATACGTTCAGTTCGGCCAGCAAGACGGGATCATCGAGGTCGTTTTGTATGACGCTATCACGCGCGGCATAATAGCGCCGTAATGCGGAGCCATAAAACCCCTGGGCGTAGTCATACTCGGCCAGGTTCATTTCCGTATAGATGAAGAATCGCGGTTCTCCCAGGGCGATGAAGTTCTCCAGGGCCTGCTGCATCAGTTGCCTGGCCGCCTGAAAATCGCCGAGTAAAAAGAGATTTGAGGCCTGATTACTTTCGGCCATGGCGATGGAACGTCGAATAGAACTTTCACTTCCGCCGGTGAGCGTAGGGTAGGTGGCGCGCAATCGTTCATATATCGCCAGCGCATCCTGATAGCGAGCCAGGCGCGTGTAGATGACCGCGACGTTGTTATCAACTGTGCAGGCGCGAGCGTGTTCGCCATGGCGCACAAACACTTCGCGCGCTCGCCTGGCCTCTTCCAGGGCCTCTTCCGTTCGACCGAGCCAGGCGGCAGAAAAAATCCATCCGATGCGCGTGCGTGCCCAACCAACTTCGTCACCCAGGCGCAGAAACTCCTGTGCGGCCTCGTCCAGGTATTGCAGGGCGAGTTGATGCTGGCCCATACAGCGAAACGCATCGCCTTTCGCGATCAGACCAAGGGCACGCGATGGGGCATGCCGGACGTATTCACCAAAAAAGATTAGCAATTCGCCCAGCTTAAGCGAGGTAATGGGACTGATGTTTTGCTGCCTGAGGGCTTCATCTTTGATGAGATTACCAATACCTGCATGATCGGACAATTCCGCGCTCTGTTCTTGCAGGTACATTCGCCCGTCTTCCAGGCTCAAATCGCAGAGATGTTGCAAAAATAGCTCGTTATCCATGTTCCGAGTTTTTCCCGTCCTATAGGCGCCGGAATACGCTTGAACGCTCCTGTCTGTAGGGACAGCGGCTTGTCCCTGTCCCGGTGCCCCTATTCACCACCCAGACCACGTCATGCTGAGCGCAGGAGCCGAAGCCCTGAGCGGAGCGAACGGGGAAGAATCTGGGTTGGATCAGGCCTGGATTCTTCGCTGCGCTCAGCATAATATGTCCTGGGTCACTCAGCATGGCTACGGTTCGATGGTCAATCCTTCAACAACAAGCTCGCGGTTGGGAAGATAGACGATCATGACATATTCACCGGCGGGTATGGACTTAAATACGATATTACCAAGGTCATCTACACTTGTACGTAAAAGTGGCGCGACCGGCCTTGTCTTGTTTCCGTTTCCGTTCGCGCTGCTATCGACTAGCGGGCCAGGAGCGGTATAGAGTTCCGCCGCTACCCCTTCAAGCGCCTCGACACTTTCCGAGGGATCGGTGCCAGTGAGGATGCCAAGCAACATATATTCGCCGTTGCTTGCCAGCGAAAGATGCAGGGAGAGATCGATGGATTCCGCCTTGTACTGGCGCGGCCAGGAGCTTTCCGGCGCGTTACTGCGCACAGCGAACTGCGCCTGAGACTTTTGTACCTGGGAAGCGAAAATACGGCGCACGAGGGAACGAGGAGCAAACGCCGGCAGCGACGACGGTATGTCCTGGATGCGCAAAAATTGCCGCGCTTCCTCGGCTTCCATAGCGCATAACGGGCAACCCAGGAGATGATTTGCTATCCTGACCCGTCTCTCATCCGGCAGGAAATCATATTGCGCGCAATACATGCTCAATTCTTCTGCCGAAGGACACTCGCTACGGTAGAGGTGCGAAAGTAGGAATGTATTGGCCTGCTGGTAACTGGCAAGCCTCTGCTTGCAGGTTTCACACTGTTCCAGGTGATTCCGCGCATCTTCAGACAACGCTTCTCCATCGAGAGCAAAGCGCAAAAGCTCCTCATCATTGGGGGCCGTCGATTCTTTACAATCCATCATTCGTCATTCCTCATCACTGGCAACATCGTGCCGGGCAATTCACCGACTATTCACTTCCCTCGCGGGAATCTTGCTATATAGACGCCCGAAAAACCGTTTTTTGCGCATCATCATTTTTACGTTTTCTAGCCGCTGAATGTTGCACCGGTTACAGTTCGTCGGGGCTAAGTCGCCAGCGGATCTGATCTCGATTGCGCGTCAGTTTCTCGATGATGTTGCGCCGCAAGCGGTAGACCTCGTTCACCTCGCTGAACTCCTGACCGCAAAATTGCACGACCTCCCTGGCCTTCAATCCACAATGAAAAAGCAAATAGGCCAGGCGCTGTTCTCGCTCACCGGGGAGCAGATCCTTGATAACGCTCCATAACTCGCTCCCATCATCCGTATCATCCTCGATGGCAGGTTCGTCCGAAATAGGATGATCGGGATCATTCAAAGAAAGTTCTGGACGCGCGTAGCTGCGCAGGGTATCAAGCATAGCTCCGGTGAGGCATGTCTTCAGGTAGCTCAGAGCGGCGGCGAGGCTGGCAAATCTCAATTCTTGATTATATGCTGCCGCCTGCCAGAAACGATCAAACGTCTTGGCGACGTAGTTCTCTTCGCTATCATGACGGCAAGCAATATCACGCCTGGGATGGCTGCGCACCCAGCTTTTCACCAATGGACCAAAGCGTTCAACCAGGATATTCCAGGCTTCATTATCATGCTGCAAGAGGGCGCGGTGGAAAATTGCCAGGCAGTACTGATCATTATATGGCTCTTTACGCCGGTAGTTCTCGATCTCGCTCATACAGCGCTTCGCGAGCGCCGCCAGGCTCATTTGATCGGATAAGTCTTCCATTTCTACACCCATAGCTATCGGCCTACCTTCCCAGGGTTCGCCTATCGTCACTTCCTCTCTCAAGGGATACGAACAACAGGCGACCGGTATCACCTCGTCGAATGGATTCAAACAGAGGTATTACATATGTTAAACGCACTCAGCTCACAAATCTCAAATAACAACGTCAACCGTCGTGTAGGGGCAGCGTCTGGTGCCTGTCCTCACCGGTATCTCTTATCAAGTAGCTTACCAGATGAAGAGGTGAAATGGATATGATATCCGACACATTTCTAGTGAGATTCCCGAGACTTTATTTTATCCTTGCTTCCTTGCCTAAAAACATGTATACTTTATATGTACAAATTGGTCTCGTTTCCCAGAATCGTACATAACGTGTAACCGACCGGCATAGATGAAGCTGTTGAACACACTCCATGGGAACGAATGGTTATGAGTAAGCGCATTTTGCTGGGCGTCGATGCTCCTCTATCCCCTGCCACATTGTACGCGCTGCGTACAGTCAGTGAATTGATCGAGCAGATTTCTCCCCATGTTGAATTCGTGCTCGTGCATGTCGTCCCCGCTCCCTACATCGCATCCCCCTCACTGGGAGTATACGCCGGGCAGTTACAAACCACAACCGCCACCACTGAGCAGCGCGCACAGGCGGAGCATGTGCTGCGAAAAGCCAGCTTAGAATTGCAGAATCACGGCATCGACGCGAACTCCATCGAAACACTCATGCGTGTAGGGCTTCCTGCCGAGGGCATTGTCAAGGCGGCCAAAGATGCATTCGCGGACCTGATTGTTGTCGGCAGCCGGGGCAATGCGCTTCAGCAGCGAGTGCGCCGCGTATTCGCCGGAAGTATCTCACGTAAAGTGTTACAACTTGCCCCCTGTCCCGTCATGATCGTCACCTATCCTCGCCTCAAGCAACCTTCTGACCTGGTGACATGGTATGAAGAGGCCATTACACGCTACCTGCAAGAACATACCGGCGGATTGATGGTATTCACACCCGCGGAAGTGGCGGAGAAATTTGCTCCCCCGCACAAAACCGCTCCTGGACGCAAAGAGACCGCCGCGGCCATTCTTGCTTTAGAGCAACTGGCGCGCGATGGCAAGCTCTGCCGCCACGATGTGAAAGGTGAGATGCGCTACGTGAACGATTGATCGGCCGTAGGGAGAGAGGGCGACTTCGAGGGTAAGCCCTTACAACAATTTTTCGAGTTCTTCAGGTGTGTTGACGGGCGCCTGGCACGCGAAATTCTGGCAGACATAGGCGGTGGCTTTGCCATCCTTCAAAGGGCGATTCGCCAGCAGGGGAATTGCCTGTATTGCCTCAGCATTATCAGGCGCGGCGCAGGCCAGCACACTTTCCGGCAGATAGCGGCCATTGATGACATCCAGTAAATTGCGCGTACCGGCTTCTCGCGGCTCGCCGGTGATGGCAAATTCCTTGACGAGCGAGATGGCGAAGTCGAGCGCGCACAGGGCGTGCCCAAATGCCGAGGGATACTGCACCATCGCGCTGGCGATGTGCTGCAGGTAATCATCGGCGCGTTGGCGATACGATTCCTCGCCGGTGAAGGCCGCCAGGCGCAGTAGTACGTCGGCGGCTACACTGTTGCCCGCGGGAGTGGCATTGTCCATAATATCTTTGGGACGGCTCACCAGCTCCTCGGCATCGCTGCCCGTATCAAAGAAGCCGCCATTCTGCTCATCGGCAAAGAGCGTTATGACCTCATCTATCAGGTGACGAGCTTCGGCGAACCAGCGCGGATTGAACGTGGCCTCGTAGAGCGCCAGCAGGCCATCGGCCAGGAACGCGTAATCTTCCAGGTAGCCCTTAATCCTGGCCTGACCATCTTTATATGTACGCAACAGGCGGCCATCACGATAGAGCTCGCGCAGCAAAAACGTTGCGTTTTTCTGGGCAACCTGCAGGTAGTCGGGACGATCCAGGTAGCGGGCCGCTTCCGCGAAGCTGCGCAACATCAAGCCATTCCACGCTGTCAGTATCTTCTCATCGCGCCCCGGTTTCACACGCTGCTCGCGCACTGTAAAGAGCATCTCGCGGCTGCGCCGCAAGGAATCCTGCAAGCGTTCCAGGCTGATCTCCGCATCTTCCGCCACTCGTTCGGGGGATTGTACGACGTGCAAAATGTTCTTGCCCTCAAAATTTCCGTCCGTCGTGACATCGTAATAGACCATGAACAGCGACGCGTCTTCTGGCAAGAGATGCGCGCGAATTTCATCGACCGTCCAGGTATAAAATTTGCCCTCTTCCCCTTCGCTATCGGCATCCTGCGTCGAATAGAATCCACCTTCCGGCGCGGTCATTTCACGGATCACATAATTCAACGTTTCCTCGACGACGCGACTATAAGAAGGATTGTTGGTGACCAGGTAGGCGTGCAGGTAGATGCGGCTGAGCAGGGCATTATCGTAGAGCATCTTCTCGAAATGCGGCACAAGCCACTCAGCATCGACGGAGTAGCGATGAAAGCCGCCGCCGAGGTGGTCATAAATGCCGCCATTGGCCATGTGTTGTAGGGATGTCTCGATGATGTCCAGTTCAGATCTGGAAGCCCCCGATTCTAGTTCGCCGCGCTGCCTGTGCAGGTACACACGTAGCAGGAATTCCAGGGACATCGTATTAGGAAACTTGGGCGCGTTGCCAAAACCACCATTCACCGCGTCAAAATCCGCGGCCAGTTCGCGGCTGGCCTGCTCCAGCATTGCGAGCGGCGCCGACCCAGGAGCAAGGGAACTTGCTTTGCGCAGGGGAGCGGTACTGCGCTGCTTCAGGTATGCTGCCACCTGGTTAGCCTGTTCCTCGACCTCCTGGCGACGATTCGCATAGGCATCGGCCATGCTGCGCAGCACCGTAACAAATCCCGGCATCACCTGCTGGCCGTAGCGCCGGTCGCGCGGCGGGAAGTAGGTGCCGCCAAAGTACGGGCGTCCGTCGGGCGTGAGAAAGACGGTCATGGGCCATCCGCCCTGGCCATTGTTGAAGGCCTGCACCGCCTGCATATAGATGCTGTCGATATCCGGGCGCTCCTCGCGGTCTACCTTGATAGAGACAAAATGCGCGTTCATCAGGGCCGCGATATCCTCGTTTTCGAACGATTCGCGCTCCATCACGTGGCACCAGTGGCAGGCAGAGTAGCCGACGCTGAGCAGAATAGGTTTATCCTCAACCCTGGCTTTTTCCAGCGCTTCCTCGCCCCAGGGATACCAGTTGACAGGATTATGGGCGTGCTGCAGCAGGTATGGACTCGTCTCATCAATGAGCCGGTTGGTATGTTTGTATTGTGCCTGTGGGTTCGTATGATCCGACATATCCCCTCCCGAAACGATGTTGTGTTAGCTTTCTTTCCTTTGATACGTTGTCTTTGGCATTGTATCATACAGGAAATCCGGGTAGGGGATTTGCCGGATAGAAGGTCACCACCCCATGATTACATCAATATAGTTGCGTGTCTCATAGGGTAAATAGCTAAACCAGTTGGCACCACCCACACGTACCGCCCAGTTGACTGTGCCGGGTCCGGCGTTATAGGCCGCCAGCGCCTTGGCATAATCACCGTATTGATAAACGTAGCTGGCCATCAGGCGAGCAGCCGCACGCAGCGACTGGATTGGATCGTGCGGATTAATACCCAGGCCTGCCGCGGTTGCGGGCATGAATTGCGCGATGCCAATAGCGCCGGCAGGTGAGACGGCCCAGGGATTGAAGCCGCTTTCCTGGTTGATCTGGCGCACGAAAAGATTGGGCAAAATACCGGCATTGGAAGCATCCTGTCGTGCGATGGCCACATACTGGGATGCCGGCAGATAACCGCCCGAACCGGAACCGGAGCCGGACCCACCGGAACCTTTACCGGGAATACAGATGGTTTGGTAGGGGTAAATAAGATTGGGATTGGCCAGGTGATTGTAGGAAGCAAGTTTCTGCCATGTGGTGTGATAGCGCACCGCAATGCCGCTCAGCGTATCGCCCCATCTTACAGAATACGCCTGGTCGCCGCTCGCGCACGCGCCCTGTGCGAAAACACCAAGTAAGTGACCGCCGATAGCGCCTCCCGCCAGCGTTATCATAAGCATGGCCAGAATAAGCAGATGCCTGGCCGCCAGGGGAAGACCCTGCAAACGTACGTGACGAATGTTGTGCGAGAATGCTTTGATGCTCTCACGAATTCGCATGCGAACTATTCCTCCTTTTTGAATGTCGTGCTGTGTCACACTACATCATCTTATGCCATATTGATGTACTTGATACTAACTGATCTATGAAGTGCTTTTCTCTGAAAGACCGCAAAAAATAGCAGGAAAGTACCAGATCGGGTTAATATCGAGGGGATAAGGGCCAGATTATGGTTTTTCACAGAATAACCTGGCAGTGAGCGCGGGGCCGATCAATCGGCGCTGGACACGATGAATCGGCCCTCGATTAAATAAGCACTATAACGCCAAACTGCAAAAGCCGATGAATCGGCCCCTACTTGCCTCCGTTGTTACAACTTACATTGATCTTACGTTCTATGTTGTAGTTAAACACTGCTATTATCGTTCTCATTGATGTAGGAGACATGATTACATGCTACACGTGTTCGCATTTCATACCATCTTTGCTTCCGGCATTACGATCCAGATTGGCAATAATGCCTGGACCATCAGCAGCGCTTTTATCGTCTATCTCGTGATTGCAGCCATTGTTGGGCTGGTTGCGGAATTTATTGTTGGGTGGCGACTGCCATTTGGCATCGTCGGGGCAATCATTGCCGGGTTGATTGGCGTCTGGTTGATGACCCAGGTGGTCATCATCAGCGGTTTTAATGATATTAACGTCGATAACGTACCGCTTATCCGGGCGCTAATCGGGGCTATTATCCTGATAGCGATCTGGCATTTACTCACGTATCGTGGATGGCGCGGGCGCAGGCGGTACTACCGGCGCTATTAGCCTTATCGGGTGCGATCATGGAGATTCCGATAACGAGGCCGGTCATGCACTTTGACGAAATAATCCAGCAATGAACAAGGGGCCGATAAATCGGCGCTGGGCACGATCAATCGGCCCCTACGACTCGTTCTGAGGGGGCGTAGAGACGCGGAATATCGACATCCGTGAGCGTAAAGAGTTGGTCAATTCGACGAGGTGTGCCATTGATTGCTGCATCTGGCGCATTTGTTGGGTAATTTCGCTGGTCATGGATGAGATTTGTTCGATAGAGTGCGTCACCAGCTGGGAACCGCGCTCCTGGCTGTCTGCCGCATTGACTATGCCCTGAACTAGATCGGCCATCTGTTCGGTAACGACGCTGATGGCTTCGAGCGCGACTCCTGTCTGAGAGACGAGTTCGGACTGTATCACGACCTGTGTGATGTTCTGCTCGACACTCTGGGAGACGGTCGCCATTTCGTGCTGTATGGTGCGGATGCGTGTAGCGACCTTGCGGGCAGCTTCGGCGCTGCTGACGGCCAGGCCGCGAATTTCCTGGGCGATCACGCCGAAGCCCTGGCCGTGTTCACCGGCGCGAACAGCCTCAATAGCAGCGTTGAGCGCCAGCAGATTCATGCGCGTCGTCAGGTCCGTTATTTCCAGGACGATGTCATTGATCTCTTGCCCGCTTTCTCCCAGGCGTTTCATGATGCGAGCCGATTGCATGGTCGTTTCGCGAACCTGGCGCATCCCCTCGGTTGCCCGGGCCACCTTATTCTGACCCTCCAGCGTCACCTCCATTGACTCTACGGCCACCTTGGAGATGGCTTCGGCACGCTGCGATACGTGCTGCATGGTTTCTACCATCTGATCAATTACATGCGCGATGTGCTGAACCTGGCGCTCCTGCTGGCTGGTATCATGGACGAGGACTTCCGAACTGCGCTGTACGTCCTGGGCATGGTCATCAACGGCCTGCGTCACCATTTGCGTGCTGCCAACAATGCCACTGATGGCCTCGATCATCTGGTTGATGGCTTCTCCCACGGCTTGCAGTTTCTCATGCGAGGGCTGAACGCGCACGCGCAAATCTCCGCCCTGTACCCGTTCCAGGTCTTTGCGTAGATGGACAATTGCCTCTTCCAGCGCCCGGCGCTCGACCTCGCGTTCTTGAAAGATACGCGCGTTGTCAATGGCAATCGCCGCCTGACCCGCGAAGAGTTCGATCATCTCGACGCTTTCGACGGTTGGTATCTTGCCATCCTCTGGATCATCCAGGGAGAGGAAGCCGAGCAATTTTTTCTTGCGCGGACTGTACAGGGGCACGATCAGGGCATCTTCGGGATGCCAGCCGCCGGGTTCGTAGTTTTCCATAGGCATATCGACGGCGCGAGGAATATCGGCAAATTCATCAAAGTGTTCGTGGGGGATGAAATAGCTCTGGCTGACAAGAAATTCGGGGCGCATAAAGCGCATCACCTGTTCAACGGTGATATGCCTTTCGCGTATGAGGCGTTCGCTCTCCTCGGACGCGCCGGTAAAGGCAGCTCCAACGAGGTAATCACTATCATCCTTGAGCAGGTTGATGACTGCCATGCGAAAGCCGGTGCAGGCGCTAATAGAGGCGACTATTTGCTGCAAAACCTCATCGAGGCCCAATTCGGCGCGCAAGATATTACCCAGGCGGATCAGTTCTTTGATTTGACGTGTATGTGGAGATTCGCTTCCGGTGGAAATAGTTACATGTTGCCCTTGCGCTGCCGCTTCATCTGGAATCGAGGGCATGGTAGACACGCCTGGATGCTCGCGTTCCCACTGCGCGCGTTCTGCCGGCGAGCGAAATCGGACACGCAAAGGGACATAGAGGTTCTGCTGCCTTCGTTCAGACATGACCTACCTACTTTCTGCTGTGGTTCGGGATTCACTATCGTCCATTTATCTTGTTGAGCATACCATATACGGAGTTTCTTATTCAAGGAGGTAGGAAAAGAGGCCAACCGCTCTATCGAAAATACGACGCTAAGCGCCTGGTACACTGTCGGTGTGATGCACAACACGCGCATTGAGGACTGGCCGGTGTATATCCCCATTTATCCTATTATGCCTGTTTCATTACATGCCCGTTCCCATTCCCTTCTCCATTGTGATTGCCGTTCCCGTTTCCATTCCCATTCTTATTGCCATTGCCTCCATGGTTCCCGTTGTCTCCATGATTGCCATTCCCATTCCCATTGCCGTTCCCTCCTCCATTGTGATTGCCGTTTCCGTTTCCATTCCCGTTGCCTCCTCCATTCCCATTCCCGTTCCCATTCTTATTGCCATTGCCGTTGCCTCCATGGTTCCCGTTGTCTCCATGGTTGCCATTCCCATTCCCGTTGCCTCCATGGTTTCCATTGTTTCCATGGTTGCCATTCCCGTTGCCTCCTCCATTGCCGTTCCCGTTGCCTGCTGACCAGGACGATCCAACCAGTGTTATTTGCGCAAAGGTGCCATCAGGATTAAGAATACCTATTGTGTAAGATTGCTGGTTGTTATTACCATTCCAGCGCACCATGAAAGTATCGACACCATTGTTGAGGCTACCATTGTTACCCATAACCTGTCCATCTATAACCAGTTGCGCTCCCGATTCAAGGCCGCTGCCGTCGATAATAATGGTAGCCAGTTCGCCAGAATGAGGGGGTAGAATAAGCTGTACACTCTGCAGGTGAGGCACGGTATCACCCAGATCAGCGAGCGCATCGGTCGTCGCCAGGCGCTCCTGTAGATTGAGCCGAGGTAAAAATCCGCGCAAGACCTGGCGCGCGTGTGTTTCAAGCGCAGCGAGATTACTCTGAAGTTGACTGCGCTGTGTTCCTGCGGGAATCTGGTTGATAGCCTGAACGGCGTTTTCAACCTGCTGGCTCAGGTCTTCCAACTGCTGCTCGTAGGCCTGTGTATCGGAAGGGTTGGCAAGATCGGCCAGCGTATTGAGGCGGTCGGCGGCGAATTGCAGATCCAGTTCGGCGCGAGCCACAGGCGAACCACTGAGCGAGAGACGTACATCCTGCTCCCATTGATTTATCGCGTAGAGCGGGTTGTTTGGATTGGTGATCTGAGCCGAGGCTATTACTATGCCAAGCGCCAGCAATAGAACCAATAGACAGCAGCTCAAGGCAATACTAAAGACGGGATGCGCCCTCAATAGCGAACGTACAGAAAGCCTGTTCCAACGGGAAATCTGTGCTCTCCGCATGCGTTGTACAGCATTATGCACCAGAATGCGCTGCTCCAACCTGTCGGCAAAGTCCGCGTCAACCTGCACAGCCGGAGCCAGTTGAATACGGCGAGCGATGGCAACCAGTGCCTGTACTTCCTGGTCGGAGTCGAAGTCAGGGAGTGTGGATTGCGGCAGGTCTGGTGATGTCTGAGCAGACCAGAAGGAACCATTTTGCCGTTCCAGCTCGTCATTGAGATGTTCATAGAGAGGATTCATCGTGCTCCTCCTCGATTTCGCGTTTCTACAGGAGATGTCTCACCGGGCGACACGTCCTTTTGCAGGAGGCGGTGCAGGCTATGCAGGGCACGAAATTGCAATGCTTTGATGGCATTCTCATTTTTGTCAAGCATGCGCGCAACGGTAGCTACATCATATCCCAGCAGTAATCGACCTACCAGTACCTGGCGTTGCTCTTCGGTGAGCATATTCATGGCTTTGACCGTCGTGTTCCATTCATCGCGCGCCTCTGTCCAGCGTACCGGATCGCCATCAGGATGACCGGCAGAGATTGGCATGCTTTCAGTATCTCCTTCTCTGTCTTCCAGTGTTGATTCGAGCGGAACATGAGCCGGTTGCTTCTCACGCTTGCGATAAAAGCCTGCGACAGTGATGCGCGCGATCTGCAAGATCCAGGCCGCAAATCCGGCCTCATCGCCGGTGCGCAGCCGGCCAATGCCTTCAACCATTTTCAGAAACACTTCCGAAGTGAGATCTTCGGCGGTAGCACGATCAGGAACGCGAGTAGCAATATAGCCGAATACGCCGGGCAGGAACTCACGGTAGAGCGTGCTCAGTGCCTCAGACTCACCCTGCCGAGCGGAATCAAGCAGTTTGGTGAAGGCAGATGAGCTCTTCCCTGCATCAGGGTCACTACTACCGGACGTTCGACGCCAGGAAAACATTACAAGCCTCTCCTACAAGAAACGATACTAAAGAAAATCCCCCCGTGGTTAAGTTGCAATCAGGTGCATTTTAGTTACGGGGAGAGGAAAACACAACGAAATTGGGCCATTTGGGTTTGTTCATTTTGTTCTCTGATTCTTCCCCTGCGTTCCTCAGGGCTTCGGCTTCTTGCCTCAGCATGACGCGGATGATTGGCCGTAACCAGCAGGGGGCAAGATGCAACTTACTTTCAGAGGGACAGGCAACAGCTTAGACAGGGAGTTTTTTTTGCAGTGCCCCGGGGCATGTCATTCTGAGCGAAGCGAAGAATCTCTGGCGCTACGCGGATTCTTCCCCTGCGTTCCTCAGGGCTTCGGCTTCTTGCGCTCAGCATGACACGGGGGAAAGCCATTATTTCTTTTCCAGAGAGGAGTTCGATGAGTAGAACGGAAGTCCCGGGCCGGGAGATAAAATACTCGCCATTTTGTCCTATCATAAAATAGGCAAACCCGCCGGTCCCGATTGGGATACGTGGTTTCATATATCCGAGGCGATTTTTGCGAATCAGCTGAGCTACTTGCATGAAAACGGCTGGAACGTGATTGGCCTCGAAGACTTCTTCACATCCCTGACGATGCCGGATAGCCTGCCAGAGCGATCAGTGCTCCTGACATTTGATGATGGCTACCGGTCGATGCGTCGCGTTGCTCTTCCCTTGCTGGTTGAGCCTGGATACCCGGCAGTGGTTTTCGTTCCCACTGATTTCATCGGAGGACACAACTGGTTCGGCATCGATAACGAGCCAGAAGATATAATGTGTGATTGGGACGATTTGCGGGAGTTGGAGCGCTATGGAGTTTCCGTTCAATCACATGGAGTGTCGCACCGGGCATTTTCAGAGCCTGACCTGGCCCAGCAAAAAGAGGAACTGCTGCGCTCCAAAGCGGTGCTTGAAGAAGGGCTGGGCAAACCCGTCACCGTCTTCGCATATTCTTACGGGGATGCCGGTGTGGACGCAGACATACAACGGAATCTGCTGAGAGAGTGCGGCTATACTGCTGCCTGCCTGTATGGGGAGGACCTGTGCGCCTGCCAATTACTGACCCATATCGCCTGACTCGCCTGACTATGGGCTCTGATACTGATCTAGAGGTGGAACTGGAGCAGGGAACTCAATCAACGAGATTATGGCCGCAGATTCTTCGCTGTCGCTCAGAATGACGGGTGGAACTGGAGCAGGGAACTGATGAACGAGAATATCGAAACGATGGAAGAGAATAAGAATCCAGGAACGCCGCGCCTGATGTGGCGATTGCTGCGTATGTGCATGCCGGGGCAGATGCCGCTGATCATACTGGGGATCATCGTATCGTTGGGGTCGGCGGGAGCGGCATTGCTGCAACCATGGCCCTTGAAGCTGGTTGTTGACAATGTTGTGAGCAATCACCCGCTGTCTGGCCCTTTAGCCAAACTCGCCGGCATCATTACCGCCCATACCGCGGTCACATCCCCGAGGATCGCACTGCTGGTGATCCTTTGTCTCGCGGTCTTAGTGATTCAAGCGCTCGTGGGCATATTCGAGGTGTTCAGTACCTACCTGCTCGTGTCTGTTGGCCTGCGCATGGTGTTCAAATTGCGCTGCGCGTTATTCAACCACATCCAGCAGTTATCGCTCTCGTTTCACGACGCGACCGCTGTGGGCGATTCGCTCTATCGCGTCACCTGGGATACGTACTGCGTGCAGGAACTGTTCAACAGCGCTATGATTCCTGCTCTCACTGCCGTTTTCACCCTCGGTGGCATCGCCTTCGTGATGATTTCCATTGATTGGAAGGTCACGATAGCCGCGTTGCTGATCGGTGTGCCGCTGGTACTCTTTATCCGGCGCATAGACAAGCCAATGACCGAATTCTCGACGCGCGTACACGAGCGCGAGAGCGATATCAGCACGCGCGTGCAGGAGACGCTGACGAGTATCCGGGCGGTGCAGGCTTATGGGCGCGAGGAGTTCGAAGGGGCGCGATTCCGCCAGCACGCCAGCGCCAGCATGCGCGCGAATCTGCGGCTCACAGTGCTTGAAAGCGGCTCACAGGCGGTGATTGACCTGCTGCTGGCGATTGGCACCGCGGCGGTGATTGGAGTGACCGCCGCAGAGGCGCTGGGAGGACAACTGACCGTTGGCGATGTGATACTCCTGGTTGCCTATGTAGCGATGCTCTATCAACCGCTGCAGACGCTGGCCTCGACCGCCGTTGTCGTGCAGAGCGCGGCAGCCGGGGCGCTGCGCGTCTTTTCAGTGCTGGATGCTCCTGCTGATGTAGCTGACGCGGGGGACGCCATCGAGCTACAGGGTAGGGCAAAAGGCCATATCGCTTTCGAGCATGTCTCGTTCAGCTATCGGGAGGATTTGCTTACCTTGCGCGATGTTTGCATCGATGTTCCCGCCGGTGGGACCGTGGCTCTGGTTGGCCCATCCGGCGCCGGGAAGACGACGCTGGCGAGCCTGCTTATCCGCTTCTATGATCCCAAGGCGGGTCGCATCACACTTGACGGAGCTGACCTGCGCAGCCTCACCTTGAAGTCCCTGCGGCGCAATATCGCGCTGGTGCTGCAAGAGCCGGTGTTGTTCTCGGCCAGCGTGCGTGAAAATATCGAATACGCGCGCCCAGGAGTCACGCTTGAGGAGATCAAGGAGGCAGCGCGTGCCGCGGGCGCTCACGAATTTATTCAGGCGCTACCCAATAGTTACGAGACGGAGATCGGCGAACGAGGAGTCACTCTCTCAGGTGGGCAGCGACAGCGTCTCTCAATTGCGCGTGCCTTTTTGAAGGATGCTCCGATCCTGATCCTGGACGAGCCGACGAGCGCGCTGGATGCAGAGACGGAGGTACAACTGCTGGAAGCCCTCGAACGCCTGAAAAAAGGCCGCACTACATTGATTATAGCCCATCGCTTATCGACGATTCGCAGCGCGGACCAGATCATTGTCCTGCAAGATGGGATGGTCGTCGAATCGGGGGCGCTTACCGAACTGAGGCGGGCCGGCGGCCCTTTCCAGCGGCTGTATGATAGCCAGTTCGGGTCTCTCTCTCACTAATCTGGATGTAACAAAATGATCTGGTGGCTGGCCGTAACCAATCGCTATTGAAATACAACTATCTCTCCGTCAGCAAGATTTGCTCATGAGAAAGCTGAAACAATCTATTTGAGTTAACAACGCCTACAATCGCTCCATACGATACATGTAAAGGGGAGCTTACATGTCTATCTCTATCAATACCGGCGTGCGTCCCTGTGTGCAAGGAAAATTCTTCTTTGTAGGTGAGGAGAAGTTGTATGTTCGCGGGGTTACCTATGGGACATTTCGCCTCAATGAAGATGGTAACGAGTGCCACGATCCAGAAGTTACGGATCGAGATTTCGCTATGATGGCGGCAAACGGCGTGAACGCCATTCGGACCTACACGGTACCGCCGCGCTGGCTGCTGGATATGGCTCAACGGCATGGCCTGTATGTGATGGTTGGTTTGCCCTGGGAGCAACATATCGCGTTTCTGGACGAGAAGAAACGCGCCGCCTCAATAGAGGAACGAGTGCGCAAGGGAGTGAGGGATTGCGCGGGTCATCCTGCTGTGCTTTGTTATGCTATCGGCAACGAGATTCCCTCCTCGATTGTGCGCTGGTATGGTCATCGCCGCATCGAACGCTTCCTTGAGCGGCTCTACCGTGCGGCAAAAGCCGAGGACCCCAAGGGGTTGGTGACGTATGTGAATTTTCCGTCCACCGAATATCTCGAGCTACCTTTTCTCGATCTCGTCGCTTTCAATGTCTACCTGGAGTCGCAAGAGAAACTCGAGGCTTATCTCGCGCGCCTGCAGAACATCGCCGGCAATCGACCGCTGTTAATGGCCGAGATGGGCCTGGATAGCCGCAGGAATGGCGAGGAGAAGCAGGCCGAGACCTTAGACTGGCAGATCCGCACAATATTCGGCGGTGGTTGCGCGGGCGCATTCGTCTTTGCCTGGACGGATGAGTGGTATCGCGGGGGCTATGAGATCGACGATTGGGACTTTGGCATCACGACCCGGAATCGAGAGCCGAAGCTGGCGCTGGAAGCCGCGCGCAAAGCATACAGCGAGGTACCATTTCCGACAGATTTAGCTTATCCACGCGTCTCCGCGATTGTTTGTAGCTACAACGGGCAGCGCACCCTGCGCGACTGTCTCGAGGGCCTGCTGAAGCTGGAATATCCAGACTACGAGATCATACTCGTTAATGATGGCTCTACCGACCTGACCGCGGCCATCGGCGAGGAATACGGCGTCAGGGTCATCACTACCGCGAATCATGGCTTGAGTAAGGCGCGTAACGCAGGTCTGGAGGCGGCTACAGGCGAGATTGTGGCCTACATTGACGACGACGCGCGTCCGGACCCTCACTGGCTGATGTATATGGCGACCACGTTTATGAAGAGCGAATATGTAGCCGTGGGAGGCCCCAACATCGCACCTGCTGGAGATGGACTCATCGCCGATTGTGTCGCCAATGCGCCGGGCGGCCCTATCCATGTGTTGCTTTCCGACGAGGAGGCGGAACATATCCCGGGTTGCAACATGGCATTCCGGAAATCTCACCTGCAGGCCATCGGTGGCTTCGACCCCCAGTTCCGCATTGCCGGAGACGATGTCGATATTTGCTGGCGCTTGCAACAGTGCGGCTGGAAATTGGCGTTCAGCCCGGCAGCAATGGTCTGGCATCACCGGCGCAACTCGGTACGCACGTACTGGAAGCAGCAAAAGAACTACGGCAAGGCAGAAGCGCTACTGGAAAAGAAATGGCCGGAGAAGTACAACGCCGCCGGTCATCTGACATGGACAGGCAGGCTCTATAGTCCCGGCGTCACCCGCGCCCTCAATTTCTGGAGGAGCCGCATCTATACAGGAACCTGGGGTAGCGCGCTCTTCCAGTCCGTCTACCAACCGGCCCCGGACACCTTATGGTCGTTAGCACTGATGCCTGAATGGTACCTGATCCTGCTAAGCCTGGCCGGTTTGTCTCTACTCGGTATTTTCTGGCCCCCGCTACTCTATGCGTTGATATTGCTCATACTGGCAAGCGGTCTAACGGTTGTCCAGGCAGGATTGAGCGCGGCCCATGCCTCTTTCTCGACTACGACTCACTCGCGTTTCATACGCGCAAAATTGTACAGTCTCACGATGTTATTGCATTTGCTGCAGCCCGCGGCGCGTCTCTGCGGGCGCCTGCGCCTGGGTTTAGCTCCTTGGAGATGGCGCGGCGTGTCTGACCATGTGCTACTCAGGCCGCGAGCGTCAACCATCTGGAGCGAGCATTGGCAAGACCCTCTTGAACGATTGCGCCGTATCGAAGCCAACATTCAAGCGCTCGGCAGCAATGTGCGGCGCGGGGGCGACTATGACCGCTGGGACCTGGAGGTATGCGGCGGCATATTTGGTAAGGCTCGCACGCGCATGGCCGTTGAAGAACACGGCGCGGGCAGGCAATTGCTGCGTTTTCGCCTATGGCCGCGCTGTTCGTTCACAGGCCTCGCGCTGGTGCTGCTATTTGCTCTGCTCTCAACAGCGGCAATGTTCGCGCTGGCATGGAGCGTATCCGCAATTCTGGGCGGCGTAGCCATAGTGCTGGCGGTTCGTATCTACGAGGAATGCGCCAATGCGATGGCAACGCTGTTGAGGGTGTTAAAGCAACCACAGAAAGCAGTTGAACACGTGCTGGTGCCGGGGCGCCGCACAGGCACAAGGCACGGTCCCTACAACGGGAAGTTTGAATGCGAGCAACCACAAGGATCGTCCCATTGAAACAAGACAGGAGTCGATATACATGAAACGGCTGCGTATTATCGTCGTTGGCACGCTAGCATCCAACCCTTACGCGGGCATGGCCTGGATGCATATGCAGATCGCCGCCGGCCTGCAGCGGCTGGGGCATGATGTTTACTACTTCGAAACGACCTCGGCGTGGCCATACGACCCTCTACGCCAGGAGATTGTGGGCGATTCGGACTATGCTCTACCATACCTGGCGCGAATCACAGAAAGTTTCGGACTGGGAGATCACTGGGCTTACAGGCGCAGTTACACGGATAAAGAGTGGTTTGGCCTGAGCCGCGACAAGGCCGAGGATTTGCTTGCTCATGCCGACCTGGTTCTGAACGTGGCCGGGGCAACTAAATTGAAGGAAGAGGGACTGAAAATAGGTCGCCTGGTATACTATGGCACCGATCCCGTTCTCGACGAACTTGCCTATGCCAATGGCGATAAAAATACGCGCATGTTCATTCAGGAGCATGATGATATCATTACCTATGGCGAGAATATCGGCAGGCCGGATTGCCCCATACCGCCCTTGCCGGGTCTGCGCGCCAGGACTCGCCAGCCGGTCCTGCTCGATCTCTGGCAGGCAGGGTCACCCTTAAGAGATGCGTTTACCACCGTGAGCAATTGGAAGCAGGAAGGACACGATATCATCTACCAGGGCGAAACCTATTATTGGAGCAAGCACTACGAATTTATGAAGATCCTTGACCTGCCACGGCGAGTAGATCAACCCATCGAGCTGGCAATGGGGCTGGCCTACCTGGAACCGGAGACGTTGAACATGCTGGAGTCGCATGGCTGGCGCTTAGCCGACGCGCAGGCGTTTTCACTGGACCCCTGGCGCTATCGCGAGTACGTACAGGTCTCACGCGGTGAATTCACGGTGGCGAAAGATCAGAACGTGCGGCTGCGCAGCGGCTGGTTCAGCGAGCGCAGCGCCTGCTACCTGGCATCAGGTCGCCCCGTAATCACGCAGGATACCGGATTCGGTGCGGTGCTGCCTACTGGAGAGGGCCTGTTCGCGTTCCAGGCGATGGAGGATATCCTGGCCGCTTTCGAAGCCATCAACGCAGACTACGAAAGGCACAGCAGAGCGGCAAGAGCGGTCGCGGAGGAATATTTTAAAGCGGAAACGGTGTTAGCGAAACTTCTAGATGACCTGGGATGTTGATATATGGAAGGAACAACCAGGCGTTACCTGATCGTCAACGCCGACGATTTCGGGCTAAGTTCCGGTGTGAACCGGGGCATCATCGAGGCGTTCGAGTATGGCATCGTGACGAGCGCCAGCCTGATGGTTAACCGCATAGGGGCAGAAGAGGCTGCTGCTTACGCTCGCAGGCAACCAAAATTGGGCCTCGGCCTGCACATCGACCTGGGCGAATGGGCTTACCAGGATGGAGAATGGGTGACCCTGTACGAGGAGGTTCCAATGGATGATGCCAGAGCAGTGCAGGACGAGGTAGCGCGGCAACTCGCCTCGTTCCGTTTCCTGGTTGGCAGAGAACCTGACCATCTCGATTCGCACCAGCACGTGCATCGCGAGGAGCCTGTGCGATCAATCGTTACCGGCATAGGCCAGAAATTAGCCATCCCGGTGCGGCACTTCAGCCCGCAGATCGGCTATCGCGGAGATTTCTACGGCCAGAATGAAGAAGGCGAGCCATATACTGAAGCCATCAGCGTCGATGCACTGATCAAAACACTGGAATCGCTGCCCCCCGGCATTACAGAACTCTGCTGTCATCCCGGCTATGGAGATGACCTGGATACAATGTATAGAGTCGAGCGCGCAATAGAAGTGCAGGCGCTCCGCGATGCCAGAATATGGGCAGCCCTGGATGAACTGGGAATCGATTTGTGTTCGTTTAAAGAAATCAATAAAGGGCTTTGACGAACAGATTGGTCAAGCGCCCGGTTCAGGTCATGGCATTCTGAGTAGTTCAGTCATGTCATTCTGAGCGGTTCAGTCGTGGCATTCTGAGCGGTTCAGTCGTGGCATTCTGAGTGGTTCAGGTCGTGGCATTCTGAGTGGTTGAGTCGTGGCATTCTGAGTGGCTCAGAATGCCACGACTCAACCACTTGATTTACTGGTTTTGAGCGTAAAACGCATCATTGCCCCACCCCAGGTTATTCCGCATTCGCCTGTGCGTATGGAACATAATACCCCTTTAATGAGCGTGGAATACGCCCCACAAGCAGCGTTCCCTCGGGTGTATGCTGTTCTTGATCCACGTGCCCGCGACGATGGAAGAGTTCAACCAGCTCGCTCTTATCATAGGGAATAACCAGTTGCATGGATTCCATAGTGGCGGCCAGCACCTCAGCGATCTTTTCGCGCAAGGCATCCAATCCGACCTTTTTCAGGGCCGAAACGGGAACGGCGTTCGGATAGAGGGATGTATCAACTTCAGAGGGGTCGTCAAGCAGGTCGATCTTATTCAGGGCAGTGACGCGGGGCTTCCCTGCCGCATCCAGGTCGGCCAATACTTCATTGACGGTCTCGCTTTGCTCGATGGCGTTTTCGTGGCTGGTATCGACGACTTCGAGCAGCAGGTCGGCATCGATGACCTCTTCAAGCGTGGCGCGGAAAGCTGCGATCAATTTGGTAGGCAATTTTTGAATGAAGCCGACGGTATCGGTGAGCAGGGCTTCCTGATTGCCTGGCAGAATGATATGGCGCGTGGTGGGATCAAGCGTGGCGAAGAGCTTATTTTCGGCGATCACCTCGGCCTCGGTCAGCGCATTGAAGAGGGTGGACTTGCCGGAGTTGGTATAACCTACCACGGCGACAACGGGAATGGCTTGCGAGGCGCGTTGCCTGCGATGTAGCATACGCTGCTCGCGCACGCCCTCGATTTCATCGTGCAGCTCGGCTATACGGCTGCGAATACGCCTGCGATCAATTTCCAGTTTTGTTTCACCGGGGCCGCGCACACCGATGGCGCCACCGGCGCCCGTCGCTCCCGCGCTACGCGAACCACCGGCCTGGCGCGAATATTCATCTCCGCGCCCCGCCAGGCGCGGCAGGCGGTACTCCAGCTGCGCCAGTTCCACCTGCAGGCGGCCTTCACGCGTGCGAGCGTGCTGGGCAAAGATGTCAAGAATGAGGGCGGTGCGATCAATTACACGCGCTTTGAGCAACCGCTCCAGGTTGCGCTGTTGAGATGGGGAGAGTTCATCGTCGAAGATGACGAGGTCAAAACCAAGGTGTTTCTCGGTATCGCTCAATTCCTGCGCACGCCCCTTACCAATGTAGGTGGCGACATCGGGGTGGCGCAGGCGCTGGATCAGAGACCCTACTACCTCGGCGCCGGCGGTGCGTGCCAGCGCCCCCAGTTCACTTAACGAGTCTTCTACACTCCAAAGACTCTCGTTTTCATCGTGTTCGACGGCGACCAGAAAGGCCTGCTCGGGCCTTTGCGCGCCTGCTTCGATAAACCGACCCTGTTTTGCCGTAGTTACCTCCACTCTATTACATGTACTACACACTAGCTCTATAACAGTATTGTATCATCCATACAAAAGAAGGCAAGGCAAGGTTCAAACGTGAACGGGGATGGTTTTCACAAAGAAGCTATTTACTCTCGCGAACAGGCTATTGGTAACGGCGGTGTTATAAAACTGCTGCCAGCTCTGGAATTGCGAGGCGCTAACACCGGGTATGTGGTGAACATCCTGGAGAAAACTCTGCAGGACGACCAGCAAGATGACCCAGATCAGCCAGGCCTCGGCAAAACCGATGACGGCTCCCAGCAATCTATTGCCAAAGCCAATCAGGGGCGTCTTATTTATCACGCCGTTGATTACCGTACCGATAATGTGAATGACGAGAACAGTAGCGAAGAAGAGCAGGATATAGGCAATGAGCGGCGTAATGGAGATGTTGTTCGTGGCGAGAAACGCTATGAATTGCGGTCCATACACCTTCGCGATGAGAAAGCCTGCCGGAAGACTGAGCAGGTTGAAAAGGCTGAAAACGGCGCCATTGCGAAAACCGTTGAAGACGAGCAGGACAATTGTGACGATAAAAAGAATATCGACCAGATCAAACATCGCTTTGATTCCTCTCGACAAAGATGCAACAGACCCAAAAGCTGAGTCTATTATATACTTGCTTAGACGTTGTGGGAAGTGGAGTTGTAACAAGGGTGGGGTGAAATAGATAACATAGCTCCACTCATCAGACATCGAGCTGACCATCCTGAGCAGAGGAAGTTACCAGGCTGTAGACGCTCCTGCCACATCCACCTTCACGCCTCGTGAAAAGGAAGTGCTCAAACTACTCTGCCAGGGAAATGATCTGCCGGCTATTGCAAATATCCTGCACATTGCTCCAACCACGGTCAACCAGTACTACAGGAGAATCTGTGCGAAACTGGATGTTCGCAATGAACGAGAGGTGGTATTCGCGGCATTTGCCAGTGGATTGTACTTTCCAATTGAGGATCTTACTCCTCATGTGACTCATCATTTTTAGTGGTGCCTTTCTGTTCTTTTTCTCAGCTATGGTCAACCAGTATCAACCGGCTTCGAACGGCGTTCGAAGCTACAAGAGGAACAAACATTCTCAGCGAATCGCTGAAACAAGTTCAGCGATTCGCTGAGAAAAAATCCGCGTTTTGCGGATGACAAATCTCAACATAGTGTGTATGCTTAGAGCAAGGGGAAAAAGTAGAACTTTTCTCAGGGGAGAGGACAAGCGTACCTCTGTTGCTTCTGCACTTTCCTCTGCTCATCATGGCGTTGTCCTGCCAGTGCGTCATTTCATCATGCGTTGTTTTGCTACTCTTCTGCTCATCCTGATGAAGTGATGTCAGAGCTTTTTGCCTGTGACTCTGTGACCTGGAGGTATTAACTTGTGTGCTGCCGGCAAGAAATGGAGCGCGCTGCATGTCTCATCTGCCTTCTGACCCGCAACTAACTGCTCATCGACCTCGCCAGACCCGTCTTGCTTTCTCACCCGGTCGCCTGGTCGTTCCGCTGCTTCTCTGCCTGCTGCTCCTGGCGCAACTCTTGAGCCAGTGGAGCCTGCTGACCAAACCTGCCTACGCCGCGGCCAGTACTCCGGTGCATAGCACGCCGCCCAGCCTGACCTTCGCGCAGTATCTCAAAGACAGCTCGCACACCAGCCCGCCGCGCAAAGGGCCGCCCTCACCCTATCCGCAGCCGCCCAAACATACGCAAAGCCAACCCATTACCCCCCCGCCTGCCGCCGAACCGGCGACGATGAAACCGATCAATGCGCCGCTGAGCGCCGCCTTCCTGGCCGGTGGCCCCGGCACCTCCCCGCTGGACCTGCGTGGCAGCGATGGCCGCCTCGAGCTGGTCCTGCAACCCGGTTCATTGGATCTCTCGCATGCCCGTATTCCCGGTAGCAAAGCTCCGCAAGGTGCGCTCACGTTGCAACTGGGCCAGGTACATGGCCACTTCGAAGGCATGCTTAATCTGCTCGGCTCCTACACCGCGCAGATCGTCGACAGCAAAGGCCACGTCGTCAGCGGCATCACGCTCTCCACTCCGGCCACGTTGCTGTATCACTACTCGCCGGGCGAGTTCCTGCAACTGGACCTGGACCCCACTGGCATCTTGCTCACCTGGCCCTCCTTGCTGGCGGCTGCTCGTCAAGCGCATCAGCCCACCAGCGGACTGATTGTGACCATGCAGAACAATCGGCAGGCTCAGGAGCTCTCGGCTCAGACGGTGGTGCTGGGACCCGGCCCGTTCAGTTTGGGTGGTGACCCACAGAACCAGATGGCGCCCATCCCACACCTGGCCGAAGTGCAGGGCAACAACGGTCAGCTCTCCTACAGCTACCCCTTGCAGGTGGCCCCCGGCAGTGGCGGCTTCGCTCCCCAGCTCAGCTTGAATTATTCCAGCATGGATCCCAACGACCGGCACAATAACACCTCGCCGGCCGATGATATCGGCGATGGCTGGTCGCTCACCCTGGAGTCGATCACCGCCGATGTCTATGATGGTAACACCTGGTACTTCCTCAACGGCATCGACAACGTCGGGGACCGGCTGATGCTCTATGATAGCACCAACAAGCTCTACTATACCGAGCACCTCTCTTACCTGCGCATCCAGCAGGTCACCGCCAATGGGCAGCCCTGCTTCGATGTGTGGGACAAGGCGGGCACCTTCTACGAACTGGGCTGCACCCCCGACTCGCTGGAGTACTCTCTCAACAATGGCCAGCGCGACAACTATGCCTGGAATGTCGATCGCATCGTGGCCCCCAACGAGGGTCCCAACCAATCCTACTACAAGCTGATCCAGGTCTCCTACCTGCAGGACTGCTCCACCGGCAGCTACGTCTCGCCCTGCCCCAGCGGCGATACCGTGCGCGATGCCGTCATCAAACAGATCACCTACGGCATCAGCAGCGATCTCAAGACGATCAGCACCACTAATACGGCCGGCACCATCGACTTCAGCTACCTGGCCCCGTTCGATGATGGCAGTTGGGCCACCCACTATACCTACAACTCGACCGGCAACGACCCCTGCACTCCGCCGGCTTCGACGACGCTGCGCTGCGATGACCCGGTGCAGAAGTCCGGCGGCTTTACCGCACCCTCCGTGATGGGCACCTTCACGCTGGTGGGCATCACCAGCTATCTCAATACCGATGGGTCCAGCAGTAACGCCGCCTTTGGCTACAGCTTTTCGTACATGGATAGTGCCTTTCAGAGTTGCACCGATCCCGTCACCGGCGACCCGGGCTACTGCGCCGGCGACCACCTGCTCACGCAGATTCAGCCGCTGGTCTATCAGAGCGGGGTCGCCAACAAACTGCCCGTCGTCACCTTTGGCTATACGCCACTGACGGACACCTACTACGACAGCATGGACCAAAATCAGTACAACGGCCAGCAATTTCAGAACACCACGCGCTGGTCCTACCTGAAGAGCTATCACGATCTCAATACGGGCCTACAACAACAGCGATGGCACCCCCACCAACTTGAACAACGGCCAGATCACCGACAATCGCTATGACGCGCTCTACTGTACCTGGAATAGCTGTACCGGCAACTATGCCCATCCCGATGACCTGGCCTGGAGCGTGCAGGTGGTGCAGCAACTCACCAGTTGGAGCGCCGATAGTTCCGCGCTCACGACCGCCACGACCTCCTACGGCTACGAACTGGCCTTTACGCACCAACACTACAATTCTCCCCATCCCTGGTGCTATCCCGATCAGCAGCCGCCGCCCAACACGGATACCGACTGCGTGGGCGACAACTGGATCAACAGCGGCAATAAGAGCGACTTTGCCGACTATTACCACGCGGAATTTCGCGGCTTTGCCCAGGTGTGGCGCACCTCGCCATCAGGTGACCTGACCATCGACGACTATTTCAGTACCGAGGGCTGGAACAGCTCCCTCACCGACCCGGAGAACTACGATGCTGGACAACTCCAGCTGGAGGAGGTCTACCAGGGTCCCTACAAGAATGCCAATGCGCTCTTGAGCCAGGCGCTCAATACCTATCCCGGCCCCTACGAGCAGAACGGCGATGCGCCCGCCAACACGACGACGAACCCCAGCGCCTGCGTCAGCAATCCGCCGTCGAGTTGGAGTCCCTACAATGCCTGCACCATCGTCGAGCTGTCGAGCAAGACGACGCAACTCAACGGCTCCAACAGCAGCAACGCGCCCTGGGTCGAGGACGACAACACCTACGATGACTACAATCCCAATTCGGGCGGCCTCAACACGAATGGCTACCACAACCTGACCCAGCAGGTCGTCAAGGGATCCAACCTGCCCACGAGCCTCTATCCCCTGACTAAGAAATGGACGTATACCACCAATGCCAGCGCGCCCGGGGGCAGTTGGACCTATTACACCGTCGATACGGTGACCCACAGCGAGGTCGATGATGCCACTGGGCACGCCTGGCAGTGTCAATCGACCAGCTATGACCAGGGCAGCAGCAATCCCACCCCTGATGCTGGCTGGCCCACCACCGTACAGACCTACAGCAGCGGCAACTGCGCCAGTCAGAGCAGCCCGCTGACGACCAGCTACAGCGATTATGACATCTACGGCAACGTTGTGGCAACGGTCGATCCCGATGGCGCGGCCCTGCCCTCGCTCTACCAGGGGAAAGGATGTACCACCGGCAGCACCATTGCCATCGCCAACAGCGCCTGGACGGCAGGCCGCTACACCACCTGCACTACCTACGACGGCACCCATTACCAGGCCTTGCCGGCGAGCAGCGCCAATGCTTTTGGGCAGACCACCAGTTATGTCTATGATCCCAATCAGGGCAATATCTTGCAGAGCAGTACCGATCCCAACAACCAGAGCACCAGCTACAGTTACAGCTACGACAACAGCGGCAATCGCACCATTCAGGTCAAAGAGCCAGGGGAGACCAACGCCTACACCACGCAGACCAGCAGCTACAGCAGTTGTCCCACCAGCAGTAGCCTGCCCTGCTACGAGGTCGATACGCTCTCCTACCAGTACCACACGCTGTTTGCCAGCACCTTTTATGACAGCCAGGGCCGCGCCGTCGAAACCATCACGCCTGGACCTGCGCCGGCCAACCCGCAGAACGGCATGGTGTATTTCACCGTCGTCTTCACCAGCTACAATGATAGCAATCACAGCAGTTTCAAAAGCAACCCGTTCGTGATTGCCGTGGCCAGTGGACCGTCGCCGCAGCGCGTGAGCTACGTCGACCCGGCTCACGCGACTGACTACAATGGGCAGACGCCAGGGGGCACGGCCACCTACGACGATGCCCTGGGTCGCACCATCGCCGTGCAGGACCCGCTCTGGACGGGCAATGATCAGATCGCCTGCCTGAGTGGCTCCCAAAATACCTATACTGCCTGCATCAATTACAGCATCGGCCAGGTGAGCGGGGATAGTAATTACTATGCCACGGCAACCTCAGTGGACCCCGACCAGCATGTCAGCGTCAGCTACGTGGACGCGCTGGGCCGTACCGTCTACAGCCAGCAGGACAGCGGCACCTACAATCACAGCCCTTCGGCCAACGAACAGACCACCACCCAGTACAACGTGCTGGATGAACCGACCTCGGTGGTGGTCAAGGACCTGGCCCCGCAAAGCGGCCAGAGCATCACCAGCGTCACCACCACGGCCCAGTACGACGACCTGGGCCGGCTGACCCAACTGGTTGACCCCGACCGCGGCACGCACAGCTATACCTACGACGCCGATGGCCGGCTCACCATCGATAGCTCCGGCTCCAGTCCCACGCGCACCATTGGCTATGTCTATGACCTGCTCGGTCGCCTCGGTTGCGTTCAGGATACAACGCCCGCATCCAGCCCGACGGGCCAGTGTACCGGCGGCAACCCCTACGTGCAGAACAGCTATGATAGCTCGGTGATCGGAGGCAGCAGCGACTATCCCGTCGGCCAACTGACCAAGAGTGTCGCCACGACCTACTTTGGAGGCGCCACAGCGACGGTCACCGAGAAGTTTGCCCATGATCCGCGCGGCCAGCTCATCCAGGAGAATCTGGTCTTCGGCCTGCCCAGCGCCTGGAATGTCAGCACGCCCCTACCCACCTACAAACTGAGCCTGACCTACAACGATGCCAATCAGCTCACCACCACGACCACCAGCAGCGCCAGTCCCTCCGGCCTGGGCTATACCAGCACGCAGAGCTACGACAGCACCACCGGCGTGCCAACCGGCCTGAGCAACAACACCAGCAGTACCCCCAACCTGGCCACCCTCTCCTACAACGCGCAGGCGCTGCCAGGCAGTCTCAACTACCAGACCAGCAGTGGCGGGCAACTGGCCATCGAGCAGCTGGGCTACGACGGGGACCTGCGCGTGCAAAGCCTGGCCACCACCTGGCAGGGCGGCAGCGGACAGAGTGGCACGATTCTCACGCAGGGTCTGGGCTACGACCCGGCCAGCAACCTGGTCAATCTGACGACGACCCAGGCCGCCGTGCCGGGGAACAACAATTCCGGTGGCAGCGAGACGCAGGTCTTTTGCTACGACGAACAGAACCGTCTGCTGTGGTCGGGCAATAGCGGCACCCCATCCTGCACGGGTAACGGCAGTCCGGGTACCCCAAGCGGCCATATCGCCGCCTACACGAATAGTTTTGTTTACACGCACCTGGGTCAACTGTGGCAAGGTCCCTTGAATGGCGGCAGCACCCAATATCAGTATCTCTACTGTACCAGCAGCGCGCCGCACCAGTTGACCGGCCTCTACAGCCTGGGTGCCACCTGCTCGAACCAGACGGGGCAGGGTTACGCCACGAGCTACGACCAGTGGGGCAACGTCACCGGTCGCACCTACAGCGGCACCACCGGCACGCTGACCTATGACA